>CAMDAL010000208.1 GCA_945888565.1 Devosia equisanguinis
CCTGCATCGCCTCGGCGAAGCGTTCGCCCACCAGCAGGGTCTGGCTGGCGTGCTTCAGGATCACCGCATTGCCGGCCATCAGGCCCGGCACGATCGAGTTGACGGCGGTGAGGAACGGATAGTTCCACGGCGCGATCACCATCATGGTGCCGAGCGGCTCGTGCGCGATCCACCGGCGGAAGCCATCCTTGGCGGGGCGCATCGAGGGCGCCAGCGCCTCCTCGGCGATGGCGATCATGTGGCGGGCGCGCTCTTCGACACCGCGCTTCTCGCCGCCGAAGCGCACGGGGCGGCCCATTTGCCAGGCGAGTTCAGGGACGATCTCGTCATTGCGCGCCAGCAGCGCATCGACGAAGTGTGACAGGAACTTTGCCCGCTCGCGCACCGTGACCGCACCCCAGGCCCTGCGGGCCGCGGCGGCGCGGGCGACGGCCGACTCGATCTCGGGGCCGGTGGCGACGGGGCGCTCGGCGTAAATGCTGCCGTCGATGGGCGATATGATCTTGACCGTTTCGGTCATGGGTCACCTGTATGAATGCGACTGAAACTCAGGACCGCTCGAAGCCGCGCTTCAGCTCCCAGTCCGTGACGCGCCGGTCATACTCGAACTGTTCCCATTCCGCAGTATGAACGTAGTGGTCGATCACGTCCTGGCCGAGGGCTTCCACCAGCATCTTCGAGTTGCGGAGCGCCATGGTGGCGTCGCGGAGGGTCTTGTGCACCTCGCGCAGCTTGGCGCCGGAATAGGCGTCGCCCTGGAAGACCGGTTCGAGCGTCAGCTTGTCCTCGATACCCTTGAGGCCGGCTGCGATCAGCGCAGCGAAGGCGAGGTAGGGGTTGAGGTCAGCGCCGCCGATGCGGCATTCGACGCGGATACCCCTGGTGTTCTCGCCGCAGAGGCGGAAGCCGGCGGTGCGGTTGTCGGGGCTCCACACCGCCTTGGTCGGGGCAAAGGTGCCGGCCTGGAAGCGTTTGTAGGAGTTGATGTAGGGCGCGAGGAAATAGGTGATGTCGCCTGCGTAGGTCAGTTGCCCGGCCATGAACTGCTTCATCAGGTCCGACATGCCGAGCGGGTCGCTCGCATCAACGAACTGGTTCTTGCCGTCCCTGGCCAGCGACATGTGGATGTGGCTCGACGATCCGGCGAGGCCGAAATCCCACTTCGACATGAAGGTGACGGCCTTGCCTTGCAGGTAGGCGATCTCCTTGGTGGCGTTCTTGATCACCACGTGCCGGTCCGCCATGGTCAGGGCCTCGGCGTAGCGGACGTTGATCTCTTCCTGCCCCGGGCCCCACTCGCCCTTGGAGTTCTCGACCGGAATGCCCGACGCAGTGAGCTGCTTGCGCAGCGCGCGCATCATCGGCTCTTCCTTGGTGGTCTGGAAGATATTGTAGTCCTCGCTGTAGTAGCCCGAGGCCTTCAGGTTGCGGTGGCCCTTCTCGTGGATGGTGCGGAAGTCGTCGTCGAACAGGTAAAATTCGAGTTCGGACGCGAAGTTGGCCGTCAGCCCCATGGCTTCGAGCCGCTTCAGCTGCGACTTGAGCACGGCGCGCGGGCTGTGCGGGATGGGTTCGCGATGGTGATGGTCGACGAGGTCGGCGATGACCAGCGCGGTGCCTTCGAGCCAGGTGCACTTCATCAGCGTAGCGAGGTCGGGCTGCATGACGAAGTCGCCATAGCCCTTGTCCCAGCTTGCCGCGGCGTAGCCGGGCACCGGCTCCATGTCGATGTCGTCGGCCAGCAGGTAGTTGCAGCCGTGGGTCTCGTCGATGGCGCCCTCGAGGAAGAACTCGGCCTGGAAGCGCTTGCCGATCAGCCGACCCTGCATGTCGGGAAAGGCGACGAGGACGGTGTCGATGGTGCCGGCTGCTACGTCGGCTTTCAGCTGGTCCAGCGAATAGGCGGTCACGTTCAGAACTCCCGCGAGGCGTGTCGCGATCTTGAGATAGGGAGCGGCCGCACCGGGATGATGCGGCCGCGACGATGGCTCAGTACCGGTACGGAGGACCGGCCAGTTCCATTTCTTCGTTGTACTTCTTGATGATCTCGACGACGCGGCCGCTGCGGGGGCTCTGGGCGGCGATCTCGTCCCAGAACTTCACGGCTTCGGTCTCGACCGTCTTCCATTCCTCGGCCGGAATCGAAGTCAGCTCGAGCGTGCCGTTGAGGCGGTAGTTGGACTCGCCGGCCCAGTACCAGTGCTGGCGGTAGTAGTGCGAGCTGTCGATCATCATGCGGTAGAGCTGCTGCAGGTGCGGCGGCAGTTCGTTCCATTTCGCCGTGTTGACGAAGTAGGAACCGGCCCAGGCGCCCGACAGCGGGTTGGTGCAGAAGTATTTCAGGACGTTGGACCAGCCCACGGTGTGCATCTCGGTGATGCCGCACCAGCAGACGCCGTCGAGTTCGCCGGTCTGGATGGCCGGCTCGACGTCTTCGTAGGGCAGCGATACCGGAACGACGCCGAAGCGGGACAGGAACTGGCCGCCCGTCGGGAAGGTGTAGACGCGGAGACCCTTGAGGTCGGCAAGGCTGCGGATCGGCTTGGTGGTGCCGAAGTTGCAGGGGTCCCAGGCGCCGGTCGAGAGCCAGGTGACATCGGGGATTTCGGCATAGGCTTCTTCCCAGATTTCCTTGAGGCCGCGCCAGTGCCAGAGCGCCGGAACGTCCAGCGAATAGCGCGAGGCGAGCGGGAAATAGGCGCCGAATGCCTTGACGTCGACAGGTGCCGAGGCCGAGTCGTCGTCGCTCTGGGCGGCGTCGATGGTGCCGGTCTGCACGGCGCGGAACAGTTCGCCGTGTGGCACCAACTGGTCGGCGGTATAGAGTTCGATCACCATCTCGCCGTTGGCGGCGGTGTTGAACCAGTCGATGGCGTTCTTGACGACATGCTCGGCGAGCGCCGGGCCTGCGTAGGTCTGCATGCGCCAGCGGATCGGGCTCTGGGCCTTCACGGCGGGCATCGCCAGCGCCGTCGCGCCAACGGCGCCCGCCGTGGCAAGGCCGGCCTTCTTCAAGAAGCTGCGTTTGTTGAGTAACTCAGTCACGTGCATCATCCCTGTTTGTGATCCCTCCGGGAAGCGGAGGCCCCCCGAATGCTTCATCGTTGCAACGACAGTCAGTGCGGCTGGCGCCTCCCCCAGTCCGTTTCGTGGTTCACTCGCAAGTGTGGGCGCATCATGAGACCCGCCCGCGATAAAGGTCGGGCAGCCAGAGCGCGATCTGGGGGAAGAGCATCAGCAGGATCAGCGTCAGGACCATCAGCGCGATGAACGGCGCGATCGAGCGGTAGATATCGCCCAGGCTGACCTCTGGCGGCGCCATGGCTCGCATGAGGAACAGGTTGTAGCCGAATGGCGGGGTGATGTAGGCGATCTGGCAGGTCACCGTGTAGAGAATGCCGAACCAGACGATGTCGAAGCCGAGGATCTTGACCAGCGGTATATAGAGCGGCGCGACGATCACCAGCATTGCCGTGTCGTCGAGGAACATCCCCATCACGATGAAGCTGAGCAGCATCAGGATCAGGATGCCCCAGGCGTCGAGGCCGAAGGTGTTCAGCAACAGCGTCTCGATGGCGCGCACGGCACCCAGTCCGTCATAGACCGACGAGAAGCAGAGCGCGCCAAGGATGATCCAGAGGAACATGCAGCTGATCAGCAGGGTCTGGCGGGTGGTGGTCTCCAGCACCTTCCAGTTCAGCTTGCCCGACAGGGCCGCCGCGATCGTCGCAAGGAGCGCACCGACAGCCGAGCTCTCGGTCAGACTCGTAATGCCGGTGAGGAACAGCGTCATCATGATGGCGAAGACCGCCACAGGCATGATGCCTTCGCGCAGCAGCACCAGCTTTTCACGGGTGGTGATCTGGGCGCGTTCCTCCTGCGACATCGGCGGTCCGAGTTCGGGCTGGATACGGCAGCGGATGTAGATGTAGAGCCCGAAGACCGTCGCCATCAGCATGCCGGGGAGGAGGCCCGCCAGCCATAGCTCCGTGATCGGCGCGCGCGCGATCATGGCGAAGAGCACCAGTACAACGCTCGGCGGAATGAGGATACCGAGCGACGACCCGGCCTGGATCACCCCCGTGACCATTACCTTGTCATAGCCCCGCTTCAGCAGTTCAGGCAGGGCGATGGTCGCGCCGATGGCCATGCCGGCGACGCTGAGCCCGTTGATGCAGGAGATCAGCACCATCAGTGCCACAGTGCCCAGCGCCAGCCCGCCACGCACCGGGCCAAACCAGACGTGGAACATCCGATAGAGGTTCGAGGCAATGCCACTCTCGCTCATCATGTAGCCCATGAAGACGAAGAACGGCACGGTGATCAGCGGGTACCAGTTGAGCACCTGGAAGGCCTGGTTGAACGGCATCTCGACCGCACCCCGACCCCACAGCAGGAGCGCGGCGGCCGCGCCGACGAAGCCGATGATGCCGAACACGCGCTGCCCGGTGAACAGCAGCATCACCATGGTGGCGAACATAAAGATGGTGATGAGTTCGGGGCTCATGCGATCGACCTGCCCATCGCCTCGGCGAGGTCCTTGAAGAACTGGGAAATCACCTGCAGCAACATCAGCAGGATGCCGGCCGTCATGGCGAGCTTCACCGGCCACAGCGGCGGCGACCAGGCGCTGTAGTTTTTCTGGTTGTACTGCAGCGCGTATTGCGTGCTGGAGACAGCGCCCCAGAGCAGGACGCCCAGGAAGAAGATCACGAACAGGATGGTCACCGCGTCGATGATCGCCCGGTGTCGCGCGGAGAAGCGACTGTAGAACAGGTCCATCCGCACATGTGCGTTGTGCTGCAGCGAATAGGCGCCACCCAGCAGGAAGTAGGCGGCGAGCAGGAACTGGGTCGTTTCCAGGGCCCAGTTCACCGGAGTGCCCAGAAAGGCGCGCGAGAAGGTCGACCACAGCATGATGGCGGCCATAACGAAGAACAGCGCCATGGCCAGCCGCCCGACCCAGCCGTTCAGCCGGTCCACCCATAGCACATAGAGCCGGATCGCCCTAGGCATGCGACTGGCTCCTCTCCGGTGCGGTGCGCGGCGCCGCGGCGGCCTGCGTCAGCGATCGGGCGAGCAGGTCGACCCAGCGCTCCACCCCGGCCGCGTCACGAATCTCATCATTGCGCAGCTCGAGCATCGTCGCCTCGATGCCGCGCGCGTCGCCGTGATGCTCGAGCGTGAAGGTGACGCCGGTGAGGGCGGAGTAGGGCTCGTTCCAGCCGATGCTCAACGTGGGTTCGGCGGATGCCAGCGCGGCCTGCAGCGCTCGGGTATAGCGATCGTCCCGACCGTGGATCAGGCCGATCTGCCAGGGGCGCGCAACGCCGAGGAACACCGGAGTGAATGAATGCATGCAGACGAGGATGGAGTCCTGCCCCTGCCGCTGCCGGCGTGCCAGCAAGTCCTCGATGGCCGCGTGGTAGGGGCGGTAGTAGCTGTCGATGCGATGCTGGCGCTCGTCCGTCCCGAGGTTTTCGTTCGCGGCGATACGGGTGGCTTCCGACAGAGTCCAGAACAGGCCCGGCGAGCCAATATCGCGGTTCGCGTCGATGACGAGGCGCGAAACATTCGAGGCGACAAGCGGGGCATCGAGCCGGGCCGACAGCCCACGGCTCACCGCAAGGGCGCCGGGATCCCAGGCGATATGGCTGAGGCGCTCAGTCTCGGTGAGCCCCATGTCACCATAGCGATCCGGGATGGCGTTGGAGGCGTGGTCGCAGACCAGCACGAATGGCGAGCTGCCGCCCGCGTTCGCAACTTCAACGACCTGATGCCCCCCGGCATTCATTTTCCGCCACGCCTGCGCTATTAACCTCTGCAACAGTAGTTCCGGAGTTTGATTTTCTGTCAATCGTGAAACGTCAGGATCAGGACCCCACACATGGCCGGCAAGACCGTTGCGGCGCGCGTACACGATCTCAATGAGGCCCTGACCGGCGCCGGGCGGCGCGCGGCGCGCGGGCTGCTCAGCAACTATCCGCTGCTTGGCCTCGCGCCGGTGGCCGAGTTCGCGACGGGGGCAGGCGTCAGCGCCGCAACGGTAGTGCGTTTCGTGGCGCAACTGGGCTTCAGGTCGTATCCTGATTTCCAGCGGGCGTTACGCGAGGAACTGGAGGAGCGCTCGCGATCGCCGCTGCAGCGCCCGGCGCTGTCGGCCGAGGCGCAGGGCACACAGAGTTTCCTCGGCACATTCCTCGACCAGTCGGCGCAACGGCTCCGCGATACTGCCGACCTCAGCATGGCCTGGGAGTTCGACGCTGTGTGCCAGCGCCTCGCCGAGGGCAAAGGCAACTGCTTCCTCGCTGGTGGCCGATTCACCGATTTCCTCGCCGGCTACCTCGAGGCGCACCTTCGGCTTGTGCGACCGGGCGTTCGCCGCCTCGACGGCCGGCCGGCGACCCGGGCCGACCAGTTGATCGACGTTAAGGCGGGCGACCTCGCCATTCTGTTTGACGTGCGGCGCTACGACAGTTCGCTGCTCGAGACGGCCACCGTCCTCGCTCAGCGGCGCGCCCATATCGTGCTGGTCACCGACGAGTGGCTGAGCCCCATCGCCCGGCATGCCCGACACGTGCTGCCGTGCCGCACCGAGACGGGCAGCACCTGGGATGCCAATGGCGCGCTGCTGGCGGTTTCGGAAGCGATCGTTGCCCGCGTCACCGAACTGGCCTGGCCGACCGCGAGCCGCAGGATCGGCACGCTGGAGTCCAAGCCAGACGGCGGAAAGTAGCAGCCCCCACCAGTTTTCGATCCGGTGTGGCGGTCGATTCGGCCGTGGCACCCGGATTCCCTCGGGCTCCCTGGTCGATCCCGGGTTTTCCACATGGCACGCCAACCCCGCAGAAAGCGGCGGTGCGGTCAAGGTCTTGTGTCGCACCCGGGTCCATGTAATGTCGTTGGTAAATTTTTACTGCGGGCTGTACTCGGCCTGACAGAGGCGCCGGCAAACGGCGCCGCAACCAACTGCGGAGGGGCAGGAGGATGGCGACAGAGGAAACGCCAGGACGACGCAAGTCGTTTCTGCAGCAGCTGAACACCAGCAAGATGCTGCTGCTGATGTGCGTACCGGCAGTGGTGTTCTTTGTCGTGTTCAACTATGCGCCACTGCCTGGTGCGTGGATCGCCTTCACGAATTTCAACTACCGCGATGGCATCTTTGGCAGCCCGTTTGTCGGGTTCAGAAACTTCGAGTTCCTTATCAGTAATTACCCACCCCTTCGGCAGGCCGCGTTTTGACCGTTCTGGGCGCGTTCAGGCGAGGGTAGCGAGGATGACATCGAAGGGATTTGCGCCTTTGAGCCGCGCGGTGTCGATTGTCGTTCGCACGTCCGCCTCGGCCTTTGCGG
>CAMDAL010000209.1 GCA_945888565.1 Devosia equisanguinis
GTCGGGAACACGTTCCAGTTCCGCGGGCTGCTCGAAAAGGAAGGGCTGCGCAAGTTCGCCACCACCCTTCCGCCCGGCTGGATCGAGCGGATGCGGACCAGCCATGAACGCATCATGGCCTTCGTCCGCGAGGTCAACGACCTCAACACCTACCGCATTCCGGTCAAGCAGCTGGAGCGCGAGTTCCACGAGAGCTTCATCTCGGCCTACGGCAACAACCACCTGAGCATGGTCTACGCCCGGCTGATCCAGAAGATGTACCTGATCCGCCTGCACAACCTCGACGCAGTCGGCCCCATCCACACCATCACCTCGATGCGCGAGCACCTCGACATCATCGACGGCCTCGCGGCCGGCGACATCGAGGGCGCCATCGACGCGCTCGACCGCCACCTGAAGGGCGTTCTGCACCGCACGCTGACCTACTGACCGGACGTGCGAGGGCCCCCGCCGGCCTCGCGGCCTCGGGTTGTTCGCAGAACCTGCCCCCTTTCGGGCGCAGTGAAGCGGGGCCGGCGAGGCTGGCGCCCCGACGCGGGTCGTCCGCAAACAAGTGAGGCTCTCGCCTCGCCGGCCGATCGGGGTTTTGGGCTTATGGTACCGCGACCCGGGAGCATCCCGTGCCACATCGCGGAAAGCGTGGGTGGCCTGACAACCCGGGCGACCCGGCATTGCCCACCTCTCCCGGCCGCCTTGTGCATGGCGGCCTCGCTCCCTGGAGCACCCTGCATCGGGCACCCCCTGCGTTGCTAGCGGCTTGGCCAGCGAACTGGCCCATGCCGAGGTACTTTCGGCCTGACCCGGAACGACTCCCGGACCACCCAACCTCCCCCGCACCAACCACTCGTCATGATCTCGCTTCGGTGCGCGGGACGGGGGGAGAATCGCATGGGGTTGGGGCGCGGGGATAAGTTTCCGAAATTGATCGAGCGCCGCGCAGGCAACGACGTCTCCTCCCCCTTGGTGGGGGAGGGTGGTGGAGCTTGCGAGCGTGAGCGAGATGGCGGAACCGGGGAGAGGGGGTGGGTGAGCGTTGTTGGGCAGTAGCCAACGACCGGCGCTGACCCCCTCTCCCCAGCTTCGCTAGGCGGCGAGCCGCCAAGCTGGGCTACCCTCCCCCGCCGAGGGGGAGGATGCGATGTGGCTTGAACCGCGAACGGGTCGGCGGTGGTGCCTTTTTGGTCCGAAAGGCGGCGACCCTTCGCTCAGCCAACATCCTTCGCACACTAACCACTTGTCATGACCTCGCTTCGATGCTCGGGACGGGGGCGGCAGCGGGCGCCGGGGTTGGGCGAGGAGATCAGTGTGGCAAGACCAGCGAACTGGCTCATGCCGCGGACCTTTCGGCCCGGCTCGGAACGACTTCTGAGCCACCCCAACCTCCCACCCGCACCAACCACTCGTCATGAATCTCAATTGGATGCGCGGGACGACGGGAGGGGCGCGGGGGTAAGTTTCCTCACCTTACTCGTCGTCAATGCGGTACAGACGGTGGACAAACGATACCGTGCGCTCTAGAACGAAAGTAGAACGCTCGTCAACGATATTGCGGAAGTTCGAAGCGGTGATAGTCATTGGTGCAAGTGACCACGAACAAGGACAAATTGTAATGCCGGTTAAGCGGCTACATGAGTTTCGCGATCCACTATACAGCTTCATCTCGTTGGACAGACAAGAGCGGTCCCTAGTTGATTCGGAACCGTTTCAACGGCTTCGTCAAATTCAACAACTGGCGCTCACGCCGCTGGTCTATCCAGGGGCTACGCACAAACGGTTCGAGCATTCGCTTGGCGTCATGCACGTCGCCAAAATGATATTTGACGTGGTAACCGACCCGGCGAACGTTCATCCATCTATCGAGCATGTGATTCCCGACCGTGAGGCGCTGTCTTATTGGAAGGCGGTGCTTGCGCTAGCCGCATTGGCTCATGACATTGGACATCTGCCGTTCTCACACGCGGCAGAGAAAAAATTGCTCCCAAAGGGCGAGGACCATGAATCACTTACGTTAAAGCTGATCGAAGACGGATGCCTGTCGCATGTGTGGGCGACGGGGCATCCTGTTCGTATAAAGGACGTGCAAAAACTCGCAGTTGGTCAGAAGAAACTCAAGAACGAGAGCTTCTCGACTTGGGAATCGCTGTTGTCAGAAATGATAGTGGGTGACGCTTTTGGTGCCGATCGGATAGATTATTTACTCCGTGACTCATATCACGCTGGGGTGTCGTACGGCAGGTTTGATCACTGGCGCCTGATCGAGTCGTTGCGAATTTTACCCGAGTCTGCTGGGAATGGGGGGAGCACCGAGCCCAAACTTGGTGTGGAGTTGGGAGGGCTGCACTCTGCTGAAGCTCTTCTTCTTGCTAGATACTTCATGTATGAACAGGTATATTTTCATCCGGTCAGGAGGATATATGACCTTCACCTGATCGAGTTCATGTCTTTATTGTACGGCGAGAATGGCTATCCTGTCGACCCACAGTTTCACCTGGGCCAGACGGACAACGAAGTCATGTCGGCGATGAGGTCGATCAAGAAAGACAAGCGGAATGCCGCTTATTCGGCTGCTGACGCAATCTTGGGGCGTGGGCACTTTCGGCTAGTTTACAGCTTCAATCCTTCAGACCAAGGGGTGCTCAGGGCGGCGGTTGAGGCTGGCAGGGTCAAACCTGATGTCGACAAGCCCCTCAACAGCCCAGCATATCAGCTCGCGAAGGCGCTTTCGACGAAGTTCGGATCGTCAAATGTCAAGACTGACCTTTATGTTCAGGGGTCGTCGGAATCGGTGTTTCCTGTTCTAATGGGTGACGGACGCATTGAGTAGTCGGTATCGCTTTCGCCAATCTTGGCGACCTTTCCATTGATGACGGTAGATTCAATCTATGCCGCGCCTAATATTGTTGACGATGTGCGGAAATGGATTGCAAAATATCGTGAAGGTGTCCTGAACGGAGAAGTAATATGACCACAACCAGGGAGATGGTTCTCATTGGCGGTGTCGTTCGTTCTCTCCGCCAGCGTAATAGCTGGGCAGGGGAGACGCATATTCAGAAAGCAGCTTATATTGCAAAGGAAATCAGAGGCGTTCCCTTTGAAAGTGAATTTGTTCTATATAAGCATGGCCCATACTCTTTTGATTTAAACAAGAGCGTTGTTCACATGCGCGGTAGAGGGATTTTGAGCACAATTCAAAATCCTGGCTTTGGGCCGACCATGGAGGTAAATGAACCTCTCTGGGTCGCATTGGACAATGCGATCGGACATTATTTTTCTCAGTTTGAGGCTGGCATAAATTCTGTATGCGACGTGCTTGCTACGAAGAATGTCGGCGAGTTGGAGCGGCTTGCGACTGCGGTATTTCTGAATAAGTCGCTTGGAGATACGTCAATCGAAGAAAAAGCGGATGAGATGGTGCGTATTAAGCCACATATTCCGCCGGACTTGGCGCGGCGTGCGTTCGATGAGGTTCGAGCTCTAAGTTAGGCACTTTACCTTCGACCAATCGCGCTTTGTTCCGGCAACACAACATCCCCCGTGACACCCGCGCCCGTCGTGCTTAGGTACGGGCATGCGGTTCACGGACTCCTTTCTCGATGAAATTCGTCAGCGCCTGCCGATTTCGCAGGTGGTGGGGGAGCATGTCATTTGGGACAAGCGGAAGAGTCAGCCGGGGCGGGGGGATTTTTGGGCGTGTTGTCCGTTCCATGGCGAGAAATCGCCCAGCTTTCATGCCGATGACCGGCGGGGCATCTACAAGTGTTTTGGCTGCGGGGTTTCCGGGGATCACTTCCGGTTTCTGACCGAGAAGGCCGGGATGAGCTTTCCCGAGGCGGTGGAAAAGCTCGCCGGGATGTCCGGCGTGCCGATGCCGGCGCGGGATGCCGAGGACGAGAAGCGGCAGGAAGTCCGGCGGTCGCTTTACGATGTGATGGAGATCGCCACCCAGTACTTTGAGGCCGCGCTCAGCCACAATATCGGGGCGCGGGCGCGCGGCTACCTGCACGATCGGGGGGTGTCGCCGACGGCGGTGACGAAGTTCCGGCTCGGCTATGCGCCCGACAGCACCAACGGCCTGAAGGAGCATCTCGCGGCCAACGGGGTGACGGCGCAGGAAATGATCGACGCGGGGCTGGTGGTGGTGCGGGAGGAGAATCCGCTGCCCTATGACCGGTTCCGCAACCGGGTGATGTTCCCGATCTCGGATTTTCGCGGCAAGGTGATCGCGTTCGGCGGCCGGGCGCTGAGCCCCGACGTGCCGGCGAAGTATCTCAACTCGCCCGAGACCGAGCTCTTCAAGAAGCGGCAGAACCTCTACAACGGAAATACCGCGCGGGAGGCGGCGCGGTCGGGCAAGGCGGTGATCGTGGTCGAGGGGTATCTCGACGTGATCGCGGCCGTGATGGCGGGGTTCGAGGGCACGGTGGCGCCGATGGGCACGGCGCTGACCGAGGAGCACCTGCAACTCTTATGGCGGATGAGCGAGCAGCCGATCCTCTGCTTCGATGGGGATGCCGCGGGACAGCGGGCGGCGGCCAAGGCGACGGACCTGGTGCTGCCGCACCTCGCGCCGGGGCGGACGGTGAAGATTGCAACGCTGCCCGAGGGGCAGGACCCGGACGATCTGATCAAGGCCGAGGGCAGGGGGGCGTTCGCCGAGGTGATCGACCGGGCGCGTTCGCTGAGTGACATGATCTGGAGCCTCGAGACCAATGGCGGCATTGTGCCGGAAACGCCGGAGGAGCGGGCGGCGCTGGAGCAGCGGCTGCGGGCGCGGGCCAACGCGATCGGCGATGCCTCGGTGAAGCGGCACTATTCGCAGGCGTTCGACGACAAGCTGCAGGCGTTCTTTGTGCCGGTGCGGCGGCAGCGCTACGAGGGGCGGCAGAACAACAGCTTCAACAACGCCAACCGCAATGGCGGGCGGGGGCAGCCGTACAACTCGCTGCAGCGGGGCAATCCGCGGCTGGTGGTGTCGGATACGCTCAGGAACTCGCGGCTGATGAAGCCGGGGCGGGCGGTGGAGGCGACGCCGCGGGAGGCGGCAATTTTGATGAGCCTCGTGAATCACCCCGGGCTCGTGGACAACCGAATCGAATCACTGGCGTCGCTGGAGCTGTCGTCGCCGGGGGCGCGGGGGCTGCTGAGCGCCATGCTGGACCTCGTGACGCTCGATCACGATATTTCGCCCGAGGGCCTGCGATCGGCGCTCGGTGCGCGCGGACATGGGCCGGCGATCGAAAAAATGGCCGACATGCTGGCCCGCCAGGGCATCTGGCAATCGGGGGTGGAGATCGCCGACGGCGATGCCGAGACCGGGCTAAAACACGCGCTGGCCTTGCATTACAAATCGGTTGAGCTAAATAAGGCCCTGAAAGCAGCCGAAGTGGCGCTGGGCGACGACCCGAGCGAAGAAACATTCGAACGGCTGCGAGACATCCAGAACCAGATTGCCACCGTCGATGGCACAGAAGCATTGATCGAAGGGTTTGGTTCGTTATCGGGACGCGCGACACGGAGCTTCTAGAGAGGTTTCGGGATCGCGCTCTTTCGCATATGGGCGAATCACCCGCCTGCGAGATCGATGACGGACAAGTGACGGCTCGCCCGGAGCCGCTGCGCCAAGGTCCCTTTACCTTGTTTCAAGCCATGACCACGTAACGACTAGCGGAGCCCGAGCAGCAGGCGGGCCCCCCGGAGCAGTGAGCTAGATGGCCACCAAGGCAGCAACGCAGACCAAGGCAAAAGAAAACGAGAAGCCGGAGGCCGAAAAGGCTGCCGGCAGCGAGGCTCCCGACAGCCCGTTGCTCGACCTATCCGATGCCGCGGTCAAAAAGCTCATCAAGACCGCCAAGAAGCGCGGCTATGTCACCTATGAAGAGCTGAACGCGGTGCTGCCGTCGGAGGAAGTCACCTCCGAGCAGATCGAGGACATCATGGCGATGTTCTCGGACATGGGCATCAACGTCGTCGACGAAGACGAGGTCGAGGAAGCCGAGCCGGACACGCCGGAAGAGGAATCGACCGAACTCGCCGAGCGGACGGGCACGGCGGTCGCATCGAAGTCCAACACCCGCGAAGGCAGCGACCGCACCGATGATCCGGTGCGCATGTACCTGCGCGAGATGGGCTCGGTGGAGCTGCTGAGCCGCGAGGGCGAAATCGCCATCGCCAAGCGCATCGAGGCCGGTCGCGAGACGATGATCGAGGGCCTCTGCGAGAGCCCACTGACCTTCCAGGCCATCATCATCTGGCGCGACCAGCTGGCGAACGCCGAAATCCTGCTGCGCGACATCATTGACCTCGAAGCGACCTATGCCGGTCCCGACGCCAAGCAGGCCGCCCCGGTGATGCCGGCGGAAGTCGAGCGCCCGTCGGCGGCGAGGGAGCAGCCCAAGGCTGCCGCCAAGCCGGTCGCCCGAAAGAGCGGCGACGACGAGGACGACTACGTTCCCGAAGAGCCGCAGGCGCCGCAGGACCCAGTCGACGACGAGGACGACGACTTCGAGAACTCGCTGTCGCTCAGCGCCATGGAAGCCGAGCTGAAGCCGCAGGTGGTGGAGACCTTCGACCGCATCGCCAGCGCGTACGGCAAGATGCGCAAGCTGCAGGACCAGCACACCGAGGACCGGATTGCCGGTGCGGCGCCCGCCACGGCGTCGGACATCAAGAAGCTCGGCGAGTGGCGGAGTGAAGTGATCACCGACGTGAAGTCGCTGTCGCTGAACACCTCGCGTATCGAGAGCCTGGTCGAACAGCTCTACGACATCAACAAGCGCCTGGTGCGCCTCGAAGGCCGCCTGCTGCGGCTGGCCGAGAGCTATGGCGTGAAGCGCGAAGCGTTCCTCGATGCCTATTACGGCACCGAGCTCGACCAGAACTGGGTGGACCGGGTTTCGGCGCTGCCGGGCAAGGGCTGGGGCGAGTTCGCCAAGCGCGAAGCCGATACCGCCAACGAAATCCGCGGCGATATCCAGACGCTGGCGACGGAAACCGGCCTCGACATCGCCGAGTACCGCCGCATCGTCCACAAGGTGCAAAAGGGCGAGCGCGAGGCTGCGATCGCCAAGAAGGAGATGGTGGAAGCCAACCTCCGCCTCGTGATCTCGATCGCGAAAAAGTACACGAACCGCGGCCTGCAGTTCCTTGATCTCATTCAGGAAGGCAACATTGGCCTGATGAAGGCCGTGGACAAGTTCGAGTATCGCCGCGGCTACAAGTTCTCGACGTATGCGACGTGGTGGATCCGGCAGGCGATCACCCGGTCGATCGCC
>CAMDAL010000210.1 GCA_945888565.1 Devosia equisanguinis
TCAAGCACTGGATGCGCATGGCCCAGCGCCGATCCGTCGACGACACCTGGCGACACATCGGCAAACTCGTCCAGACAATCGGGCCAGACGAATGCGCAAACTACATCGCAAACGCAGGATACGCGGCAACCTAAACGTGAAACGGTCTAACCTGCTGGTCTCGTCGATCCTCGGTTTCGCCTACTCCACGCCGTTGCAGGCGCGCGTCCTAGCAGCCGCGGCGAAGGCGCCGAACCTCGCCGCGTCGCTCGTATCCACGGCTTTCAACGTCGGCATCGCCGTTGGCGCGGCGTTCGGCGCCTGGCTCCTGAGTTCCGGCGCTTCCTATGCCGATATCCCCGCCGTCGGCGTCGTCTTCAGCCTGCTGGCGGCGGGAACGGCGGCTCTGTCGTGGCGGCTCGAGCGGCGAACGCTCAGGTCCGTTTGATAGGGCAGGTAGACAGGCCGAACACCGTGTAGATCGGGCAGGTCCCGAGCAAAGCCGTGCCAAGCGGCACCAGTCCGATCAAGAGCCACCACCGCCAGGTCGCGTCGGGGAGCATAAAAAACACAGCCAGAGCCGCGATGCCGATTGCAGCGCGGAGGATGCGATCGATGGTGCCTACGTTGTTCTTGAACACTTGAGTTCTTCCTTCCGGGGTTGTTGTCCCCAGAAGGATGCCCCGTTCCGCATCCGTCATCAGTGACATGGTCACATGCCGTCCGAAGATTCCGCCACCCTCACTAGCCCGCGGCGGTCGAGGATACGCACCGACCCTCGCTCGAGGGTGACGAGGTTCAGCCGCGACAGGACCTCGAGCCGGCGCGAAATCACTTCCCGCACTGATCCGATTGCCGCCGCCAGTTCCTGGTGTGTCGCCGTTGCTACCTCGCTGCCCCCGGCACGCCGCAGCAGTTCCTGGGCCAGGCGCGCTTCGATCCGCACGAAGGCAACCTGCTCCAGGACCCCGGTCACGTCCGACAACCGGTTGCCGAGCGACCGGAACACGAAGGTGCGGAACCCTGCAGACTCGGCCAGCAGGCGATGAAACCGCCCGGCTGGCACGACGGCAATCTCGACGACCGTCTTGGCTACTGCCTCGGCCGAGTAGCTCACCTGCCCCAATAGGCACAGGGTCGTCTGCACGCAGGTCTGCCCGGGCGCAACCTCGTAAAGGGAGATCTCCCGCCCCGAGCGCCCGGTCAGGTGGACGGCAATCTCGCCATCGAGGACCAGGACGAACCCTGATGGCTCGTCACCCGGCCGGAACAGCACGGTGCCGGCCTCGAGGCGACTTCGCGGCAGCTGCGCGAGCTCATCGAGCGTGGCCGCTTCGAGGCCGGGAACCAGCGACTTGAGGTCTTCCGCCACCGCCTCAGCCCAGCGCCGCCTTCACCCGGGCCGACGCCTTGCCGAAATCGATCCGGCCCGGATAGTCGGCCTTGAGCGCGGCGATCACCTTGCCCATGTCCTTGCCGCCCGAGGCCCCGGTCTTCTCGATGGCTGCCTTGATCGCTGCATCCACCTCGGCCTCGCTCAGCCCCTTGGGCAGGAACTCGCCGAGGATCACGATTTCCTCGCGCTCCACCACGGCCAGGTCTTCCCGTCCGGCCTTCTCGTAGATGCCCAGCGATTCCTCGCGCTGCTTGACCATCTTCTGCAGCATCGCCAGCAGTTCGGCATCATCCAGCGGCCCCTTGCCGTGGCCGCGGGCCTCGATGTCCTTGTCCTTGATCGCGGCGTTGATGGCCCGGAGCGTCGCGGTCCGCCGCTTGTCGCCAGCCTTCAGTGCCGTCTTGTAGCCGTCGTTGATCTGGTCACGCATGGCTGATCTCCACGTGCTTGGTGTTCGTCATCTGACCCTCCATATAGCGCAATAACGCTGCGCCGCCACTTGCGCTGGCGCCGCCCTCCGTCTAGGGAGAGGCCTCAACCGAGACCGACCAGAACCTTTGGAGCCCCGCCATGACCGGCTGGCAGCAGAAGCCCGCGACCGCCCTCCTGATCCTGGACGACGGCACGCGCCTCGAAGGCCACGGCATTGGCGCAATTGGCCACTCCGCCGGCGAGGTTTGCTTCAACACCGCGATGACCGGCTACCAGGAGATCCTCACCGATCCCTCCTATGCGGGGCAGATCATCACCTTCACCTTCCCGCATATCGGCAATGTCGGCACCAACGATGAGGACATCGAGACGGTCAACATGGCCGCGCTCTCGGGTATCCGCGGGTGCGTACTGCGCGCCGACATCACCAACCCGTCGAACTACCGGGCGACCGAGCGGCTCGACGCCTGGCTGAAGAAGCGGAACATCATCGGCATCGCTGGGGTCGACACCCGGGCCCTCACCGCCCGCATCCGCGAAAAGGGCATGCCCAACGGCGTCATCGCGCATGATCCGCAGGGTCACTTCCATGAGCCCTCGATGGTCGCCGAGCTCAAGGCGTTTCCAGGCCTCGAGGGTCTCGACCTCGCCAAGGAAGTCACCACGGCGCAGACCTACCATTGGGACCAGACTCCGTGGAGCCGCACGGAAGGTTATGGCAAGGTCGAGAACCCGGACTTCCACATCGTCGCCATCGATTTCGGCGCCAAGCGCAACATCCTGCGCCGGCTCGCCGAGCAGGGGGCCCGCGTGACGGTCGTGCCTGCGACAGCCACCGCCCGCGACGTCATGAGCCACAATCCCGACGGCATCTTCCTGTCCAACGGCCCGGGCGATCCGGCGGCTACTGGAAAGTACGCCGTGCCAACGATCAAGGCGCTGATGGAAACCGGCAAGCCGATGTTCGGCATCTGCCTCGGCCACCAGTTGCTCGGCCTCGCCGTCGGCGGCAAGACCGAAAAGATGCACCAGGGCCACCACGGCGCCAACCATCCAGTGAAGGACCTCACCACCGGCAAGGTCGAAATCACCTCGATGAACCACGGGTTCGCGGTCGATCCGGCCAGCCTCCCGGCCAACGTCAAGCAGACCCACATCTCGCTGTTCGATGGTTCGAACGCCGGCCTTGAGGTCGAAGGCAAGCCGATCTTTTCGGTGCAGTACCACCCCGAGGCGAGCCCCGGCCCGCACGACAGCCACTACCTCTTCACCCGCTTCCTCAACCTCGTCCGCGCGCAAAAGGGCGTCGAACTTGCCCCCGAGCACGTCAAGGCAGGCGAGTAGCTGAAAGGGCAGCCCTCGCGAGGGACGGCCCCTGGGACTTTAGCTCCACCGGCGGGACCCCGCCCGTCATTACACCGCGCCGCTGAACGTGTCGCACTGCCCCACGTCGCCCGTATCCATGCCGCGCTTCAGCCAGGCCATGCGCTGCTCGGACGTCCCGTGCGTGAAGTTGCGTTCGCTGACCTGACCACGCGTCAGGGTATCGTCGCCGATCGCGTTGGCTGCGTTGATCGCTTCCTCCACGTCACCCTGCTCCAGGTAGTTCTGCCGCTGGGCGAAGTTCGCCCAGACACCCGCATAGCAGTCGGCCTACAGTTCCACCTTCACCGAATAGGCGTTCTGCTCCTCCTGGCTCATCGAGCCACGCAGGCGGTTGAACTCGGGCAGCACGCCGGTCTGGTCCTGCACGGCATGCCCGACTTCATGGGCAATCACGTAGGCCTGAGCGAAGTCTCCGGGCGCGCCGAACTGCTGGCGCAACTGGTCGTAGAAGCTCAGGTCAATATAGACCTTCTTGTCGTTCGGGCAATAAAATGGCCCCGAAGCCGACTGCGCCACCCCGCACCCCGATTGCGTCGTGTCCGTGAACAGCACCACCGTTGGCGGCCGATAGGTCAGCTGGTTCTGTGAGAACACCTCGCTCCAGAGGTCCTCGGTGTCCTTCACCACGACGCCGACGAAGTTCGCCAGTTCGTCCTCGCCGGCATTGGTCGATGGTGCCCACTGCTGGTTGCTTGATGGCGCCGTGCTGCCGCCACCGCCCGTGATCATGTCGATGGGGTTCTGCCCCGTGGCAAACCAGATGATCCCAAGCACCACGATGATGCCGACAATTCCCAGCCCGCCACCACCGGCCCGGCCCGTTGGAATCCGCATCCCGCCGGGCAGCCCGAGACCGCCGCTGCGGCCACCCAGCCCACCGCCACCGGTCTTGCGCCGATCCTCGATATTCGAACTGCGCTGCCGGCCCTGCCACTTCATTGACGCTCTCCTTGAACGACCCCGGCCCAGTATGCCCGGTCGGCGCCGCCGTAAATTGACCCAACGCCACTTCGGGCGCACTGTCCAGTTTGCCGTGTAATTGCAGCGTCACCTTGGCGGGGCATCTGAGGCCACCATCGCCCACTCGCCCTTAACAGGCCAGACGCGCCACCCGTTCCAGTCGCGGCGATGCCTTTCTCAACGAATTGGGAGACGTCCATGAATTACTCCATTTCCCGTCGTGCCTTCCTCGCCGGCACCGCCACCGTCGGTGCCGCCGTGGTGATGCACCCGTTTGCGGTGCAGGCCGCCGCGGGCCAGGCCCATTTGCGCATCATGGAAACCACCGACCTGCACGTCGCGGTCTTCCCCTACGATTACTACGCCGACGCGCCCAACGACACGCTCGGCCTCGCCCGCACCGCCGCTATCATCGAGGCGATCCGCGCCGAAGCCGGCAACTCGGTCCTCGTCGACAATGGCGACGTCATCCAGGGCAACCCGATGGGTGATTACATCGCCTACGAGAAGGGCCTCGCCGACGAGACCCACCCGATCATCGCCGCCATGAACACCCTCGGCTACGAGGCCGGCACACTGGGCAACCACGAGTTCAACTACGGTCTGGAGTTCCTGGACGCCGCGCTCAAGGGCGCCAACTTCCCCGTCGTCTCCGCCAACCTGGTGAAGGGCGAACTCGCCGCCGATCCGCTGGGCGACACCACCTACATCGCCCCCTATCAGATCGTCGAGAAGGAGCTGACGGACGGCGCCGGTACCAAGCGTAGCGTCAAGCTCGGCTTCATCGGCTTCCTGCCGCCCCAGATCATGACCTGGGACTCCACGCATCTCGCCGGCAAGGTAAACACCCGCGACATCGTCGAGACCGCCAAGGCCTACGTGCCGAAGATGCGGGCCGAAGGTGCCGACCTCGTCATCGCGCTGGCCCATACCGGCATCGCCGCCGACGCCGGCACCGGCGCCGAGAACGCCGCCCTGCAGCTCGCCGCCGTCGATGGCGTCGATGTCGTCGTCACCGGCCACCAGCACCTGGTGTTCCCGAACTCCAAGGATTTCGAGGGCCTCGAAGGCGCCGACATCGAGAAGGGCACCCTCGCCGGCAAGCCCGCCGTGATGGCCGGTTTCTGGGGTTCGCACATGGGCCTCATCGACCTGATGCTGGAGCAGGCCGACGACGGCACGTGGTCGATCGTCTACCACACCTCCGAAGCCCGCCCGATCTCCGAGCGCGTCGATGGCAAGGTGCAGCCCAAGGTCGAAAGCGTCGCCACCGTCCTCGCCGCCGCGCAGGACGATCACGACGCCACCCTCGCTTACGTCCGGCGCGCCGTTGGCGAAACTGCCGCTGCGCTCCACTCCTACTTCGCGTTGGTCGCCGACGATCCGTCGGTGCAGATCGTCAACATCGCCCAGGCCTCGTACCTCAGCCAGATGCTGAGGGGCACCGAATGGGAGAGCCTCCCGCTGCTCTCCGCCGCAGCCCCCTTCAAGGCCGGCGGCCGCGGTGGCCCGGACTACTACACTGACGTCCCGGTCGGCCCGGTGGCGATCAAGAACGTCGCCGACCTCTACCTTTACCCCAACACCATCCAGGCCGTCGTCATCACCGGCCAGGATGTGCAGAACTGGCTCGACCGCTCCGCCGGCATCTTCAACGAGATCGACCCGGCCCAGCAGGACCAGCAACTGATCAACCTCGACTTCCCGGCCTACAACTTCGACGTCATCGACGGCGTGACCTACAGGATCGACGTCACCAAACCCGCGAAATACGGCCCCAAGGGCGAGGACATCGGCAACACCGAGAGCCGCATCCTCGATCTCAGCTACGGCGGCCAGCCTATCGATCCGGCGCAGAAGTTCGTCGTCGCCACCAACAACTACCGCGCCGGCGGCGGTGGCGCTTTCCCCGGCATCGGTCCCGACAAGATCATCTTCAAGGGTCCTGACACCAACCGCGACCTGATCGTGCGCTACATCGTCGAGCAGAAGACCATCCAGCCCAAGGCCGACAGCAACTGGTCGCTCGCCCCCATCGGCACCACCGTGCTGTTCGACACCGGTCCCAAGGCCGCCGGGCACCTCGCTGACGTCACCGCGGTCAAGATCGAGGCCACCGGCGACACCAATGCCGACGGCTTCGGCGTTTACCGCATCACCCACTGACGCATTCGGCCGGCATCCCTCCGCGGGTGCCGGCCACTTTCCGCTTGCCCGTGCGCCCCGCATCGCCTTTCCTTCCACCACTTGAGGAGGAAACCATGTTGCATGTCGAAGCCCGCCACCCCGATGGCGTGGTCATTCCGCGCCGCCGCGCCATCGGCCTCGCCTCCGATCACGCCGGCTTTCCGATGAAGGGCTTCGTCCGCGACCTCCTCGCCCAGCACGCCGACGAGGTGATCTCGCTCGGCGCCGAATCGACCGAGCCGGTCGATTTCCCCGACGTCACCCGCAAGGCGGTGCAACTCATCCTCGATGGCCGGGCCGAACGTGTCGTCCTCGTCTGCGGCACCGGGGCGGGCGCCTGCATCGCCGCCAACAAGGTCAACGGCATCCGCGCCGCCGTCGCCACCGACACCTACGTCGCCCGCCAGTGCGTCATCCACGACGACGTCAACGTGCTCTGCATCGGCGCCTGGATCGTCGGACCGCAGGTCGCGACCGACATCGTCCGCGCTTTCCTCGCCGCCGAGTTCTCCACCGAGGAGCACTTCCGCCGCCGGGTCGAAAAACTCAGCGCCCTCGAACGCGAGCAGCGCGGCCAATGACCCTCACCATCGCCTATGTCGGCAATGCCGAAAGCCAGGACATCAGCGTCTTCGCCCTCGCCGCCGACGGCGCCCTGACGGCTATCGAAACCGTTCCCGTCCCCGGCCCGGCTACGCCCGGCGGCTCCCTGCCCCTAGCCGCGACCGCCGATCGCCAGCGCCTCTACGCCGCGCTCCGCAACGAGCCGTACAGCGTCGTGGCCTTCGCCATCGCCCCCTTGACCGGGCACCTCACCCTTCTCGGCTCCGGCCCCCTCGCCGACTCGATGGCCTACATCTCCGTCGATGCGACGG
>CAMDAL010000211.1 GCA_945888565.1 Devosia equisanguinis
GTTACAAGGCCAACGTAGCCGGAGCCGAAAACCGTAATCTTCATTATTTACTCCAACATTCTAGAGTGGTGGCTAGCGACCACAATTGGCCGGGCATCATCAGCTCAGTTTGCAGCATCTCAAGAAACAAGGTTCACTGCCTAGTACGCCCGCAGGTGGAGGACAACGAGTTGGTGCTACGGCGGGTTGGAAATGGTGATGTCCAGTGGGCGTGCTCCCCCGTGGTGCCCGAGGAACCACCGGTAGGTTTCGCTCAAGCCCTCTTCGAGCTCGATCTTCGGAGTCCACCCCATCTGCCGCAGCTTTTCGGTACTCATCAGCTTGCGTGGGGTTCCATCGGGCTTAGTGAGATCGTGTACGACCCTGCCCTCGTAGCCGACCACCCGGCAAGTCAACTGCGCGAGCTCCAGGATGGGGAGGTCTTCCCCCGACCCCACGTTGATGTGGGAGGCACCGGAGTAGTTCTTCAGCAGGAAGACGAGCGCATCGGCGCAGTCGTCGGCGTGCAGGAACTCTCGCCTGGGCGTGCCAGTCCCCCACAACGTCATCGTTGGCGCGCCAGCGACCTTCGCTTCGTGCGCCTTGCGGATCAGCGCTGGCAGGACGTGGCTGGAACTCAGGTCGAAGTTGTCGCCCGGTCCATACAGATTGGTGGGCATGGCAGAAATGTAGTCGCGGCCGTGCTGCTTGCGAAACGCCTGTGCCAGCTTGATCCCGGCGATCTTGGCGATGGCGTACCACTCGTTGGTCGGCTCCAGCGGCCCGGTAAGGAGCGCGTCTTCTTCGATCGGCTGCGGCGCCAGCCGCGGATAGATGCAGCTCGATCCCAGAAACAGCAGCCGGTCGACGTCGTTGGCATGTGCGGCGCCGAAGACCGAGGTTTCGATCAGCAGGTTCTCGTAGAGAAAGTCAGCCGGGTAGTTGTCGTTGGCAAGAATGCCACCCACCTTGGCCGCGGCGAGCACGATGGCGTCGGGCCTGGCGTCAGCGACGAACCGCTCCACGTCCGCCTGTCGGGTGAGATCGACCTCCTGACGCGTGGCGGTCAGGACGGTGCAGGTCTCGCTCGCCAACCGCCGAACGACCGCAGAGCCGACCATGCCGCGATGCCCCGCGACCCAGATGCGCTTTCCGTTCAGGTCGTACACGCTAGGCGTCCTTCGTCACGCTGGCGGTCTGCATCAGCTTCAAGTCTGCGTTGACCATCTCACGAGCGAGGTCGCGCGCCGACCGCTCGTGTTTCCAGCCGAGCTTGGTATGGGCCTTGGTGGGATCCCCAATCAACAGGTCAACCTCCGTGGGCCGGAAATAGCGCGGATCTACTTCCACAAGGCACCGGCCAGTCGCCTGATCATGGCCCTTCTCGTCAACGCCACTGCCGCGCCACTCGAGGGTGATGTCGAGATCTGAAAAAGCCCACTCGACGAACTGGCGGACCGCGGTCGTCTCTCCGGTTGCCAGAACGTAGTCATCCGGGTGATCCTGCTGCAGCATCATCCACATGCCGCGAACGTATTCCTCGGCGTGCCCCCAGTCCCGTTTAGCGTCGAGGTTGCCCAGGTAGAGCTTGTCCTGCTTGCCCAGCCGGATCGCGGCTGCCGCCCGGGTGATCTTGCGCGTGACAAAGGTCTCCCCGCGCAGGGGGCTCTCGTGGTTGAACAGGATGCCATTGCTCGCGTGCATGCCATACGCTTCGCGATAGTTGACCACGATCCAGTAGGCATAGAGCTTGGCGACGGCGTAGGGCGACCGCGGGTAGAACGGCGTTGTCTCGCTCTGCGGCACTTCCTGGACTTTGCCGTAGAGCTCAGAGGTAGAGGCCTGGTAGAATCGGGTCTTGCCTTCGAGCCCCAGGATGCGGATGGCCTCGAGCAGGCGCAGCGTGCCAATGGCATCCGCGTTGGCGGTGTACTCGGGCGTCTCGAAGCTCACCGCTACATGGCTCTGCGCCGCCAGGTTGTAGACTTCGTCGGGCTGCGTTTCCTGCATGATGCGGATCAGATTGGTTGCGTCCGTTAGGTCGCCATAGTGGAGGACGAGTTGCGGATTGGGGACGTGGGGATCCTGGTAGATGTCTTCGATGCGACCCGTGTTGAACGACGACGAACGCCGCTTGATCCCATGGACCACATAGCCCTTTTCGAGCAGGATACGGGCCAGATAGGCTCCATCCTGCCCGGTAATGCCGGTAATCAACGCGACCTTCTGACGCACACGGGCCTCTCTGGATCCTACTGATCAGACTTCATTCGCCCAGTTTTGCAGAAGGGCCTCTCCTGATCCATAGTGGGGCATCAGCCGGTCAGGCGCGCCCAAATTCGTCCTCGATGCGCACGATATCGTCTTCACCGAGATAGGATCCGGTCTGCACCTCGATGAGTTCGAGCACAATTTTGCCCGGATTTGCCAGTCGGTGCACGCACCCCAATGGCAGGTAGACCGATTGGTTCTCAGTCAACATCGTCACAGCCCCGTCGATCGTCACCTCGGCGGTGCCAGTGACGACCACCCAGTGCTCTGCACGGTGATGATGCTTTTGCAGGCTGAGCTTCTTTCCCGGCTTGACGAACAGGCGCTTGACCTGGAACCGGTCACCGCTGAGGATCGATGAGTATCCTCCCCATGGTCGATAGGCAGTTCGGTGGGTTTCCGTCAGCCCGCTTGTTTGCGGAACCGCCCTCAGGGCTTTCACGATCGGCCCAACCTGCTGCGCCTCCGATAGCTTGCCCACGTAGATCGCATCCTCGGAAGCGATAACCGTCACATCGTCCAGTCCAACAATGGCAACATGCGCCTTCTCGGTGACGACGAGACTGTTTCGAGTATCGACAAGGGTTGCCGCGCCCCGGACAACATTTCCGTCCGCGTCCTTGGGCGAGGCCTTCCAGACCGCATCCCAGGCCCCAAGATCGGACCACGCATAGGTCACCGGAACGACCGCGACCTTCGTTGAGTGCTCGAGGATGGCATAGTCCACCGAGATGTTCGGCGCCGTCGCGAAAGCCTCTTCCCCCAACCGGACGAAATCAAAATCGACTTTCGCCTGCCGAACAGCTTCACGGGCGGCCGCTAGGACCGCGGGTGCCAGCACCTCGGCTTCAGCCAAGAAGCTCTCGACACTGAACATGAAGGTTCCCGAGTTCCAGAAATAGCCACCGGTCGACAGCATTTCTTCGGCCCGGCGGCGTTCTGGCTTTTCCACAAACCGGGCGACTGCGCGCACCCCGTCACCCCGTTGCTCGCCGGCTTCGATATAGCCGTAGCCTGTCTCAGGCGCAGTGGGGGTTATGCCAAATGTCACCAGCTGCCCGGCTTTGGCGGCAGCGGCGGCGGCCTCGACGCTCCAGCGATAGTTGTCATCGACGCTGACTGAATGGTCCGAAGCCAACACGTGAATCAGTGCGTCCCCACCAACATGCTCGGCTACAAATACCGCGGCTGCAGCAATGGCGGCAGCTGTGTTTCGGACGACAGGCTCCAGCAGAACGGCCATTGTCTCGATGCCGACCTCCTGGGCCTGTTCGGCAACCAGGAATCGATAGTCCGTGTTCGTAATGACCACCGGCGGAGCATATCTTGTGCGGTCTGCAACTCTCAACAGCGTCTGCTGAAAGAGAGATCGTTCTTCTAGTAGCGGCAGAAACTGCTTGGGCCGGGCCGAACGCGACATCGGCCAAAGGCGAGTCCCTTGCCCACCAGCCAAGACTACAGGAACTATGGCACCGGGCATCATTGACCTACCTGAACAAAGGAAATCGCCTTCTTGCGAGGCGGAGACTGACGTGGCACGCACTTGGCACTAGGGTGTAGCCGCGCCGGAGGCGCACGCCAACCCCTCAGCATGGCCCCTTCGCAGCACGTCGTCTTCGCTGGACGCTGTCTGAACCGGAGATCGCAGGCGAAGCGCTGAGTTGGTTGGCTGGATCGCGAAGAGGCCGACCATTCCCGGTCGCCTATCGTCGACATCTTGGCGATGCGGGGCGGCTGACTGATGATTTGCCCAACGGCAACACGCCTCTCCGCGAGATTGCATCAGCCAACGCTCGGCAGTCCTTACGTTCGTGGGGCTCTACCTCGGTGGCTGGGCATTCTGATAGGCAAGGTACCACTCTGCGAACTGCTGGATCCCGTCCCGGACGGTTGTCCGCGGGTGGTAACCGGTAGCAGATTCTAGCGCCGCGCTACTGGCAAAGGTGGCAGCGAGGTCTCCGGGCTGCTTCGGCAGCAGCTCGCGCTTCGCCCTCACGCCAAGCGCGTCTTCGAGGGCAGCCACATAGTCGAGCAAGCTGACCGGGTCGGCATTTCCGATATTGTAGATCCGCCACGGGGCAAGGCTGGTCGCCGGTTTGGGATCGTTGCCACTCCAATGCGGGTCGGGCTTCGCAGGCTGGTCGCTGACGCGGACAACACCCTCGACGATGTCGTCAACGTATGTGAAGTCGCGGACGTGGTTTCCTCTGTTGAACAATTTGATCGGTTCGCCAGCGAGCATGGCGCGGGCGAAGAGAAACAGCGCCATGTCGGGTCTGCCCCATGGCCCGTAAACGGTGAAGAACCTCAGGCCCGTCGTGGGTAGGCCGAACAGGTGGCTGTACGAGTGCGCCATCAGCTCATTTGCCCGCTTGGTGGCAGCATAGAACTGCAGGGGATGATCGGCCGGCTAATCCTCGCGGAACGGCATCGCGGTGTTGGCGCCGTCCTGGGGATGGCGTGCCGGCGCGCACCAACCTGCACCGGCTGGCCCTTGATCTGCCCGAGGCGCTCGGCAAGAACCTGGGTCAGGCCAGTTGGGAGCGCATCTTCGAGGCTGTGGAAGCAGAAGTTCTCAACTGCATCCCGTTCGGTACTTTCCAGGTGTCGGAGGCCGTCATCGGTGACTATTTCGACGTGAGCCGGACGGTGGTGCGCGATGTGTTGTCGCGCATGGACTCCCGCGGCCTGATCAGCAAGGATCGCAGCCTAGAGCCGAAAGCCAAAGCGCAGGTTTTCAGACAGCTGCCCTACTTGCTGCTGCGGGCAACGGCCGGTAGTTCGTAGCTGCTCGAGATGTTCTGCTACCACGACGCGCCCGTGAATGATGGGACTATGTCCTCGAAGCGGGCAGCGGTTGCATATCGCTGGTGCAAGCTGGACCATTTGCTTCCGACACACGGATGGGGGCATTCTTGTGAGTAGGACGCCGCAAGCCAGACGAAACCGGACAAATTGGAGACGTTTGCGTCACCCTCCCGGTGTGCGACAACACGCGCGCGGTGGAGAGGGACACCAATGATGCATCTGCGAATCATGGCGGCATACTCGGCATTACTTGTGATTGCTGTCCCCGCGGCCGCTGCGCCCATTGATGCAATCCATGCGGGTAGCATGGAGCAGATGATCCCAGAGATCATCGCCATTTACGAGGATGCGGGTCTGAGTTGGGACCGCGGTATCGAGTGGCAGGTCGGTCCCTTCACGACGACCTTCTGGTTCTACGATCCCAACGAGCGCGAGATCACCGTCGGTGCGGCTCCCGCCAACACTGAGATCGAGACGTATTGGCAAACCTGGAGCGACGTTCTGACCGACGGCAGTTTCGTCCCGGCGACGTTCTTTACATCCGATGACGAAGCGCGCGAACTTGCCCACTACAATCAGTTCGTGCTCGCCACGCACGAGTCCGCGCATGCGATTACATTCCGCTATGACTATCCGCACCTGCAGCGACACGACTATGCAGTCAACTGCCGAGAATACTACGCGGATCGGCTCACCGTAGCGATCCTCAATGAGCAGGCTCGCGTTGATCAGGATATGGCGCGATGGCGAGCCCGCTATCTCGAACTGGTCGAGGCAATGGGCGGAACCATCCCAGATGAGTATCGACAACACATCCCGGATTTCGCTGCGCTCGATGCCGATTGTGCGTTGATCGACGTCACCCAGCCCGCACCCGAAGCAATGCAGCCTTACGCGTCGGCCTATTTCGAGCGCTACCGCGTGCTGCTGCAAGCTGACCTTCCTCCAATGGCAAGCGTGTTCCAGACGCATCTTCTCGGCAGGTGGAATAAGGTCTACGAGGACACCCCGTTCGCATCGTCGCGCGAGGGTTTCGAACTGGCGACGCTCGCGGAGCTGGAAGAGGTTACCCTGGGCACGGTCTATGGCAACGACACGGGCAGCAACGCTGACGACCGTACCCGGGCCGCGGCGTTCGATCCGTCGGGTAAGCTCTGGTTTGCCTCGGTGTCCTACGACCGTGAAACGCGGTTCGCGGCGCTCCATTTCGGTACCGAACCCGAGCGGGACCTGCCGATCCTGCCGCCCGCAGAATGGCACCAGCCCTCGATGCAGCTCGAACTCAGCTCGCTGGCGGTGCTTTCCGCGGATCGCTTCCTGGTGTCCTTGCAGCACTGGGACAACGGGGGGATTGAGGGCGGGGAGCGCCACTTCGTGACGTTCATCCTCGCCGATCGCGTTAACGACTTTTGGACACTAACCAGCCTCGCCGAGGTCGAGGACATGCATCAGGCCGTGATCCTTCGCTCGCCAATTGACAAGCTCTACATGCTGACCACCCCAGACCATGCGGGACGCGACCCCACAACCAACTGGATCGGCTTTGAGATCTCGCTCGAACTCGGCGAAGTTGTTGCACAACTGCCGATCGGGTCAGGCTTCGATTTCCCGCTGGCCATCGACGGCGATGGCAGAATCTACGAGGAAATAGGGTTCTTGCTCTGGCAGAGTGAGCCGGGTGGCGGTGACTCCGTCCTGATCGGCAACGGCCACATGGGGCCGCGCGACGGCGTTGGCGCAAAGGCGGAGATTTCTGACGTCCAGGTCTTGCAGTTCATGCCGGACGGCCGCGCTCTGCTTATCGACCGCGATCTGCGCTGGGATGCCTGGCAGTTGCGCGAACTGCGACCTCTCCAATAGCAGCAGGGCCCGTGACCGGTGTCGGCCCTCGCCGCACGACGCTCCGCTGTCCACCTGGTGCAGAAGAAATGCTGCTATCGCGCAAGCGCGGCTGCCCGAGGTTTAGGTGGCAGTTGCACGGTGCCGACCAGGCCCGTTGGGCCGGGAACAGCCCCGTCCTTGACTGCTGCCGTCCTGGTCGACAATTTGGTCGAAGGCGGACATGTAGGAAACGTCCCTGGAAGGTCGGCATAGTCCGGTGACGGTAACTCCTTGACATCCAAAGTGCGTAATTACCCACCCCTTCGGCAGGCC
>CAMDAL010000212.1 GCA_945888565.1 Devosia equisanguinis
CCGAGCCACCTCTAACCACGTAGCTTGGCAGCACCCGCGCCTTCACTTCGGGCAGTTCGGCGACGCTCCGCGAGACGGTGTGGGCGGTGAAGGTCAGCCCGGCGGCCGTGACGCTGCCGGCAGCGACAATGACGGCGACGAGGGCGATGAGCGGGCGGTAGCTGCGGCGATTCATGTGACGGCTCCTTGTAGACGGAGCGCCGACGCTTGACGCGTTCTGTATGTGGCGCTCGACTGCTGGGACAAGGGTTGCGCTGCCGAATGGTTCCGCCACGCTGGTGGCCGCGCGCCATCGGGGTGGTCACGATCCGGCAAGGTTAAGAAAGCGAGTCCTGTTAACCTCGAATTAATGATCTGGCGTTAACTTAGGAATTGTCCAGTTTGGACTTTGCAGAGTGGCTTTGCCATCTGTTTGACGCCTCCCTGTTAACTTTCGAGAGCCGTTTCGACGGCTTTTTTTTCTTTTGTGCGGCTGCGGATCTCCGTTAAGCCAGTGGCAAGGGAGGGGAGCGCAAAGCTACGCCCCAATACCTTGCCAGCGAGTACCGCTTCGTGGACGACGCCAGAGAAAAGCTGCAGCCTGTCGCCATCGGCCCGCGCATCGTCGCGTCCGGGGGCTTTGATATGCTCTATCGCGAAGGTATGGGGCTGATCGAGGAGGTTGCGGCCTATCTCGACAGCGAGGGGCGCAACGAAAGCCGCGGCCTGCCGCGGGAGGCCTCGTTCTGCTACGCCACCGAGAGCATGCGGCTCACCACGCGGTTGATGCAGCTCGCCAGCTGGCTGCTGCTGCAGCGGGCGGTCAACGAGGGTGAACTCACCGCCGAGAATGCCCGGACGGAAAAGGAGAAGGTTCCCTTCTCCGCCACCCCGACGCAGCGCGGCGGCCCGGGCTTCGATGAACTTCCGGGCCGGCTGCTCGACTTCATCGCCAGGGGAGACCGGCTGTTCGAGCGCGTCCAGCAGTTCGACAAGCTGGAACGCGGTGGTGTGCCGGACTACTCCCCCAGCACGCAGGGCGGCATTGCCGATCAGTTGAGCAGGCTCAGGGCGGCATTCGGCAAGCTGAAGGAATAGAAAACAGAAGCCCGGCGCAATGGCCGGGCTTTTTCATTCCAGTCGAAGGGGCGTGGCTTAGAAGCCGAGGCCCTTGAACTTGTCCTTGAAGCGGGTGACGCGGCCGCCGCGGTCCATCAGGTTACCCTGCACGCCGGTCCAGGCGGGATGGGTGTTGATGTCGATGTCGAGCTGCAGCGTGTCGCCCGCCTTCCCGTAGGTCGAACGGGTCTGGTAGCTGGTGCCGTCGGTCATCACCACGTTGATCATGTGGTAGTCCGGGTGGATGTCTTTTTTCATGGCGCTCGCCTCAAATGCAACGGGCGCTCGCTGCGCCCGGACTGCCGTCAATCTCGATTGGTCGGGTTCATAGAGAAAATCCCCCCGCTGCGCAAGGGGAGCCGTGACAGCGTTGCAGGTTGCGGCGCACCGGGCTGCCGCATATATCTCTGCCCACCTTGAAGCAGAACCAGACCAAGACCGACAGCGCCAGCAAACCGACCCGGCTGGGCGTCAAAGGCGAAGCGATGAAGCAGCAACGGCCGGATCTGCGGCCGATCCGGCGGCTGCTTCCATTTGTGCTGCGCTATCGCTGGCGCGTGCTCGCGGTGATCGGCTTCCTGCTGGTCTCGTCGGCCGCGGCACTCGGGATCCCGTCGATTGCCGGGCAACTGATCGACAAGGGCTTCCTCACGCAGAACATCGAGGCGGTGGGCCAGTACGGCCTCTTGGCCATCGGGGTCGCGGCGCTGATGGCGCTGGGGGCAGCCGGGCGATTCTACTTCATGTCGATCCTCGGCGAGCGGGTGCTGACGGACCTGCGTCGGAAGGTGTTCGACCACCTGCTGCTGCTCGACGCCACCTTCTTCGATATGCACCGGGTCGGGGAGCTGACATCGCGGTTGAATGGCGATGTCGTCACCATCCGCGGGGCGCTGAACGCCACGCTGTCGATGGCGATGCGCAACATCGTGACGCTGGTCGGCGCCGTGTCGCTGATGTTCCTGACCAGCCCCTACATGGCATTGACCATCATCGTGGTGGGGCCGGCGATCGTGGCGCCGGTGGTGATGTTCGCGCGCCGGCTGCGGCGGCAGTCGCGGCGCACGACGGACACCATGGCCGAGATGTCGGCGATGGCCACCGAGGCGCTCGGCGCCACCAAGACGATCAAGAGCTTCGTGCAGGAAGAGGAGCAATCGGCGCATTACGGGCAGCGCGCCGAGGACTCCTACCAGGCCGAGGTCAGCCGCCTCGTCACCCGGGCAACACTGCTGGGCGGGATGTCGTTCCTCGCGACGTCCGCGCTGGTGGTGCTGGTGTGGTGGGGCAGCAAGGCGGTTTTCGACGGCGTCGTTACCCCGGGCGAACTGACCCAGTTCATGCTGTATGCGCTGATGGCGTCGAACGCGCTGACCAATCTGAGCGAGGTGCTGGGCACGCTGCAGACGGTGGCCGGTGCGACGGAGCGGCTGGTCGAGATTCTCGACACCGAGCCGGGGATCCAGTCGCCGCCAAACCCGGTGGCGTTGCCGGTGCCGGCGCTCGGCACCGTGCGGTTCGACAAGGTCAGCTTCGCCTATGGGACGCGTGACGACGAGCCGGTGATCGCCGAGCTGGACTTCAGCGTGGCGCAGGGCAGGACGGTGGCGCTGGTCGGGGCCTCGGGCGCCGGCAAATCGACGATCTTCGCGCTGGTGCAGCGCTTCTACGATGTGACGAGCGGGCAGGTGCTGGTCGATGGCATCGACGTGCGGCAGGTCGATCCGGCGGAACTCCGCCGCCGCTTCGCCTATGTCGAGCAGGAGCCGACCATCTTTGCCGGCACGATCGCCGAGAACATCCGCTTCGGCCGCCCGGGCGCCAGCTTCGAGGAACTGGAGGCCGCGTCGAAGGCGGCGCTGGTGCACGACTTCGTGCTGAACCTGCCCAACGGCTACGACTCGATCGTGGGCGAGCGCGGCGTGATGCTGTCGGGCGGGCAGAAGCAGCGGCTGGCCATTGCGCGGGCGCTGCTCAAGGATGCGCCGATCCTGCTGCTCGACGAGGCGACCTCGGCGCTCGATGCCGAGAGCGAGCGGCTGGTGCAGGTGGCGCTGGCGCGGCTGATGGAGGGACGCACCACGCTGGTGATCGCCCACCGCCTCGCGACGATCCGTGATGCCGACAGCATTATCGTGCTCGAGAAGGGGCAACTGATCGGGCAGGGCACGCACGCCGAACTGGTGCGCAAGGGCGGCAAATACGCCGAACTGGCGAAGCTGCAGTTCCGGGACGAAGTGCTGCCAGCGGCGGAATAGGCGCCAGCGGGCGCATTTACTTTCGATGTTGGCACCTGGGGTGGACATGCGGCGTTCCCTGAGCGTGCGGAAGCCCCCGCCGGCCTTGCGGCCTCGGGTTGGTGGGCAGTGAAGCGGGGCCGGCGAAGCTTGCGCCCCGACGCGGTTAGTCCGCAAACAAATGAGGCTCTCGCCTCGCCGGCCGATCGGGGTTTTGGGGTTATGGTACTGCGGCCCGGGAGCATCCCGTGCCACATCGCGAGAAGCGTGGGTGGCCTGGCAACCCGGGCGACCCGGCATTACCTCACCGCCATTCGAGCATAGCTCTCATGGCCTCCTTTCGCTCGAAAAGCTCCACCGGAGCTTTTCGCCGGCTTTCGCCGTCGCTCAGAAGTCCCAGCCGCCTTATGCATGGCGGCCTTGCTCCCTGGAGCACCCTGCATCGGGCACTCCGTGCGTTTGCAGCGGCTTGGCCAGCGAACTGGCCCATGCCGAGGTACTTTCGGCCTGGCCCGGAACGACTCCCGGACCACCCAACCTCCCCCGCACCAACCACTCGTCATGATCTCGCTTCGGTGCGCGGGACAGAGCGAGTCTCTCACGTTCAGGAATCGCGGGGATAAGTTTCTAAGCTTTTGATCTGCCGTCGGGTTTGTTGCTCCCCCCTTCCGCCTGCCGGCACCTTCTCCCGCTTGCGGGGGAAGGTGGCGGCGGAGCCGACGGAAGGGGGGAGCAACGGGCGCAGTGGTCCCCCTCGCCCGAGCTTAGGGTGTGGGGGCCGCCGAAGCCGACGGAAAGAGGGCTTGGTTGTCGCAAGGTGGGTCAACTGGCATAGGTCGATCGACGTTTCATGGCTTCGAACACATAGTATCCGTCGATCTCGTGGATCCGGCAGCCGCCGAAGATCGTGCCAAGCTTGTTGCGGTACCAGTCGCGCCGCTTGGTCACCATCCACATCGTTCCGCCCAACGCCAGCCGGTTGAACCCCTTCTCGATGAAGTGCTTGGGGACCGAGAAATCGACATGGTAGGGCGGGTTCGAGATGATCTTGGTGAACCCGGTCTCCCGCGTGCCGATAAAGCCATCCGACAGCCCAACTGTCACACCGGGCACACCATTGGCATCGGCGTTGCGGCGGGCGACGGCCACCGCCCTTGGATCGCTATCAACCATCACCACACTCTCGGCATCAACATGGTGGGCGGCCAGGATGCCCACCAGGCCATAGCCGCACCCGAGGTCGAGAATCTTGTCCCCAGGTTCGAAGCTGATCAGCGAGAGCATCGCCAGCGTACCGGCGTCGGCCCGTTGCGGCGAGAAAAGGCCAGGCTCAGTCTCGAGTCTCAGCGTCACCGCGCCGATAGTCACGTCAAACATTGTCATCCCCTCAAATGGCTTGAGTGGGACCAGTGTTTTCTGGGGAGGATGTCGGCCGGCGGCCGCTGCTCGCGGCACCGCCCTGCGGCGGGATGCGCTAGCTCAGTACGATGCCGAGCCTCGATCGATGATCAATGGCAACGGCGGCAACTGCTGTGATGGAAAGCGGCAAGGTCCAACCCGGAGAACGATCTGATCCAAAGTGGCTGCCGCGCCGAATCCAGGGCGAGCAAAAGCGCTCCCTGCCTGGTTGGTGGCGCCGCCCTTCGGATCAGTTGGCTGGCATTGAGTGCCTCGGGTGCGAACAATTCGCGCGCGGCAGCATGCACTTCGCCCGACCCAGAATCAAGCGCATGTGACCCGCCGCTCGTGCCGCAGCGCAGACACCCACGCACAATCGGAGGACGTCGGGAATCACCCGTCGGTCAGCTTGAATTCGATGCGGCGGTTGCGGGCGAGGGCTTCGGGGGTGTCGCCGGGGTCGATGGGGCGGCTGTCGCCGAAGCCGGCGGCGACGAGGTGCTGGGCGGGTATGCCCTGGTCGACGAAGTACTTCGTCACGGCAATGGAGCGGGCGGCCGAGAGTTCCCAGTTGGAGGGGAACTCGGGGGTGTTGATCGGGCGCTTGTCGGTGTGCCCGTCGATACGGAGCACCCAGTTCACGTCGGCCGGGATCTGGCTTTCGAGCTCCTTGATGGCGTTGCCCAGTTGCGCCACCGCCGCCTGGCCTTCGGGCGAGATGGTGGCTTCGCCCGGCGCGAACAGCACTTCGGACTGGAAGACGAAACGGTCGCCGACGACACGCACGTCGGCGCGGCCCTCGAGGATCTGGCGGAGCTTGCCGAAGAAATCGGAGCGGTAGCGGGAGAGGTCCTGGACGCGCTGGGCCAGCGCCAGGTTGAGGCGGCGGCCGAGGTCGGCGATCTGGCCCTTGGCCTCGACGTCCTGGGTTTCGCTGGCCTGCAAGGCCTGCTCGAGGGCGCCGATCTGGGTGCGAAGGGCCGCAAGCTGCTGGTTGAGCAGGGCCACCTGTGCGGCGGCCTCGCGGCTGAGGTCGTCCTTGGCGAGGACCTCGCCCTCGAGCTGGGCGATGCGCGCTTCCTTGCCCTCGTCCTCACCACCGATGCCGGCGATCTGGGCGGCGAGCTGGTCACGCTCGCCGGTGGTGGAGGTCAGGGTCGCCTGCAGCGTCGCGATCGTGGCGGTGAGGTCGCTGGCGCCGGCCTTTTCGAGTTGCAGCAGGTCGGTGAGTTCGGCGATCTGGGCGTTCAGCCGGGTCATCGCGTCGTCCTTGCCGGAAATCTCCTGGCCGAGGAAAAACTGGCTGAGCATGAACAGCGAGAGCAGGAAGATGATGACGAGCAGCAGGCTCGACAGCGCATCGACGAAGCCGGGCCAGTAATTGGTGGCCTGGGCGCGGCGGGAGCGGGAGGCGTAGGGCATGCAACGCCTCCTAGTTGGGTTTCTTTTCGGCTTCGCCTTCGCGGATCATCGCTTCCATCAGCTGCTGCAGCTTCCGGTTGGTTTCGCCCTGCTGGATGATGTGGCCGCGCAGGTCCTCCTGCTCTGCCTTGATGTGCTTGACGAGACCGTCGATGCCGCGGGCGAGTTCCGCCATGGCGCGGATGGAGTTCTGCGACGAGTTGGCATTCTGCATGGTCGAGCCGAACTGCGCCAGCATGGCCGACATCTCGTCGGACGAGAGGCCGAGGCCGGTCGCCTGCATCTGCGTCATGGGGTGATCGAGCTCGGTCATCGAGGTCATCCAGTCCTCGAGGTCGGTATAGAAGGCGTTCTGGGCCTGCGAGGTCTGGAGGTCGAGGAAGCCGAGGATCAGCGAGCCGGAGAGGCCGAGCAGCGAGGCGGAGAACGCCGTGCCCATGCCGCTGAGCGGTGCGGTCAGGCCTTCCTTGAGGTTGCTGAACAGCGTCGCGGTATCGCCCGCCGTCGCGTCGAGCGCGCCGATGGTGGCCGAGACGTTGGTGACGGTTTCGAGCAGGCCGTAGAAGGTGCCGAGCAGGCCTAGGAAAACCAGCAGGCCGGTAAGGTAGCGCGAAGTGTCCTTGGCCTCATCGAGGCGGTTGCCGACCGAATCGAGGATGGAGCGCATCGAGGATGGGGTGATCATCGCTTCGCCCAGCCGGTCGCGCAGCAGGTTGGCGACCGGGGCGAGGAGGCGCGGCTGGGTGGGCGGCATCCGCCCTTCCTGCAGCGAGTTCACCCAGCGGATCTCGGGCATCAGCCGGACCACCTGGCGGAAGCTGAGGATGATGCCGATGCCGAGGGTCAGCAGAATCAGGCTGTTGATGAAGGGATTGGCCCAGAAGAAGACCAGCAGCTGAGCCGACAGGATGGCCGCCACCAGTCCGATCAGCACCAGGAAGATGATGATCTTGACGAGGTAGACCACGGGGCTGGCGAGGCGGTAGGGGTCGTAATTCTGCGACATGTCGCTGCCTATCCCGGGAAAT
>CAMDAL010000213.1 GCA_945888565.1 Devosia equisanguinis
AAGTTCGGCACCTCGAGCCGGGCACCGCCCAGGACAAGCGGCTGGATGGTCGCTATGCTGGTCGGGTGCGGCTATCGATTGCTGCCGACCGCAGCGCCGAATCGCTGGGTGGTTTCGTCAAGAGCACAGTCATCCCCCGCACGCTGGTCATTACCGACGATTGGAGCGGGTACAACGGGCTACGGACTGACGGCTACGATCATCACCCGATTGCACAGTGCGGCGACCCCGAGGTTTCGGAGGAGTTCATGCGCATCGTCCATCTGGTGTTCTCAAACCTGAAAACCTGGCTGAACGGCATTCATTACGGCGTCAGCCAAAAGCACCTTCAGGCATACCTGAACGAATTCACGTTCCGCTTCAATCGCCGCTTCTATCCATTCAATGCCTTCCGCTCGCTCCTTGGGATGGCCGGAAGCGCGACCGCGCCGACCGCGGCGGGGTTATAGTCCGGAGAGTGGCAGCACCCTACATGCTGTCGGTATGGGCGTTAAGCAGATAGACAAGCGAGGCTCTTTCCCAATGAATATTGAACCTGAAGCTCTTTCCGAACTTCGCCGAACGACGCGGCAGCGCGAGGAACTGCGAAAAACATGGGATGGAACTCGAAACAACGACTTGCTGGCGTTGCTTAACCTTACCATCCCAAAGCTTTTCCGTTGTGAACGGTTTGGGCTCTTCCTCCTTTCGGCGGATCAGGAGAGCTTGATGCTGGTGACAGGTACTGGCGTCGTAGAGCGGGGAATAAGGGTTGCTGAGGCAGCGTCAATGGTTGGTCAGGCTGTCCGGAATCGGGCACCAGTCATTTGCAACGATCTCGCCACACGGAGCGGGGTTCACAAGGAGATCAGCCGCCATGTTGGCTATGAGGTTCATAACGCACTGACGGTCCCCGTTCTGTCGCCACGTGACGGGCGTGCCGTGGGAGCGGTGCAGGTTCTCAACAGGAGTAGTCACGAACCTTGGAACGCCGCGGATGCGGTATTGCTTGGAGACGTGGCTTTCAGCATATCTGGAACAGTGATCATGATGCACGAAAGCCAGAACCTCCTTCATGTTCTGGATAGGCTAGACCGTGACATCCAGGTTCTGGACCGCGAAGAGTCTGCCATTCGTGGTGGACACATGCTCCGCACCTTCGAACCTGCCGAGCAGATACCATCGGGTGGATTTCTCCATGGCCGCTACAACGACACAATGTATCCTCCATTCATCGACACAACGGCTACTGAGGATCTTGCAGGAAGTTGGGACTGCGGCGAGAACGATGTCTTCATCTGCACGCATCAAAAGGTTGGTACTCATCTCGCAAAGAAATACGCTGTCGAGATTCTACGTCGTGGTCTGGCGAACCGGGCAGACAGCATCTATTCAAGTGGTGATATCGGACATGGAACAGTGCCGTGGCCAGAGGTGATGGTTTCCCAGCATGGCCGTGCTCATCTTGACGCGCATATTGCCCGGACTCATGGTCAACCCCGGCTGTGGTATGTTCATTGTAGTTATGAGGATCTTCCAATCAGGCAAATACATCCGAGAGCCCGGTTCATCGTTGTGTACCGCGATCCAAAGGCCGTGGCCGTGTCACAGTACTTCTTCTGGAAGAAACACCCACTGCTGCGTTTTCCTGATGGGTTGGATCTTGACCGTTTCGTTGAGCTGTTCCTCGAGGGCGATCTGTATTTTGGGGATTATCACCGTCATGTTCTGAGCTGGTTAAAGAGAAGAGATTCGAAAATCGGTCGGAATCAGATACTCGCATTACGCTATGAGGACATGGTGGATCGAAAGCTCGAATGTGCGGAGGCTGTATCACGGTTCATCGCTCCGGAGTTCGAGATGGGAAAGAGTGAGTTGGTTGCGGTTGCCGCCTCAACGGAGTTCGACAAGATGAAGTCCGACATCATAGCAAACCCTCAGAGTTTTCACTTGAACCCAAACGTGTATTTCCGGGCTGGCAAGACTAATGATTGGGAGGTCCACTTATCAGACCTTTCTGTAGCTGCGATCAATGAAAAGAGTCGAGCTATGTGGAGCGGGAATACTGAAACGCCACGAGTTTCGAACCATACGCAAGCTATGGTTGATTTGATTTGAGCAGTAGTGTTGCGGCTTCCCAACCGTATCCATAATTTTTGCTGGACGGATCTCACGCTGGAAAGTGCGTGTAAACAAGCAAAGAAGCACCTCGTCCAGCTGTGCGATTTGCTTTACGATCGAAACGCATCGCTAATAGCCACTCTTTCGATTAGCACGGCGATGGAGGCGGAGGGGCAGCAGCGAGGTTGACGTTCTGAACTAAGGGAGGCTCGCATGGATGGCGATTCTGATCGACAAAAGTCCCTCTATGTCATAGCTACCATGAGCTTGCTGCGGAGAAGTTTGCAGGTTTGCAGACAACTCGGTCAAATCATCCAGCGTTCAACGTGAGTAAGTCTAATTGGTGTTTGCTGACACCGCATACGCTGGCTCCTGCAGCATAAATGATGGCTTGACCTCTCCGTCGATCCACTGGTCAAGGAACAAAGGTGTGGCAGATCCTCCGATAGGCGGCACTAGCCATGACCAGTGGCCACGAACCTCGCGTTCAGCATCCTGCTCGTTCCTACAGAACTGCAGGAACTCCATTGAGGCGCTGAAGTGATCTGCGATTTTTACTCCCTCGGCCTCGAAACTCCATAGTACCGCCTCCGTCATGGCAGTTAATGCCTTATCTCGCCATAAGGTGCGCTCGCGCCGCGTATCTGCGCCAATCTTCTGGGCGATTCGTAAAGATAGATTGTAGCGTTCCACGTCTGTGAAATTGCGTGCCCCGATCTCGGTTGCCATATACCAGCCGCTAAATGGAGCGCACCGATATTGGATGCCACCGCAGTCCAGCGCCATGTCAGACACAGCCGGCACGGTGTACCACTTGAGTCCAAGGTCTGCGATACCTGGGTATTGCGGGTGACGAATCTGGACTTCATGGCGCTGCGCAGTTGGGATCTCGTAGTAGCGAGCCTTCTGATCGGCTATCTCAATCACTATCGGCAGTAGGTCGAAGTCGCTGCCTTTACCCTCCCAGCCCAACGCCTCGATCTTTGCGGTCAGCGCAATTTGTGCTGGATCACCGGTGATTTGACCACTCGCTTTTTGGTAAGCTGCGTAGCGCATCAGTTGAGGGTTCCAGATTCGAACGGCGGGTCGGTCCGTAGTGCCAGGATTGAACACAGTCATTGTCGGCGCCAGATTTCCGTTATTGTGGGCAATCTCGATGTGTTCAAAGATGGCTTCTGCCATATCGTCGGGATGAGTTAGATGTCTCAGGTCGCGCACTTTCAAGCCCGACCAATAGAGGCGACCGATGCAGCGCGTGGCATTTCGCCACGCAAGCCGCGCGCCAAAAGTTAGTTCCTCGGTAGTTTGCCGGTAGGTGCCGGTGCGAATGATTTCGTCCTCAACCTCGCGCCATCGCATCTCGAACCCACCGAGCGCGCCATTCTCAGTGAAGAATTGCTCAAGATAAGATCTCGCCTCGGCTTCGAGCGTACCAGGTTCGGTAATAGTGAACTGCTTCCAAGATGGCTGCTTTGGGGGTTTTGACTTGTCACGCCAGGCACCGGGACAGACCATTGGCGGCCCGACAACTAAGCCGGCATGGACGAATATCTCAGTGCGTACGTTCAGCCCCTTTGCACGAAGTATGGACGTTGTTTCCGTCGCCCACGAGGGTGGACCACACACCAGTGCCTCAGTTGCGCCCGATTCTGCAACGGCGGCCGCCGTGAACATGGCGATATCGGGCCGTCCACCGGCCGCGGTCTCCCAACTCTTGAGAGTGATGCGGCCTGCTGCGTGGGCAGCCTCAAGTTCATCGAGATATGCAGCACCATTTCGGTTGCGATAAACATATGCGACGTGTAGGGGGCGACGATAAACTTGTGAACGCAGTGCGGCGACTGCAGGCGTCACGCCGATCCCGGCCGCCATGAACAGAAAAGGCCCGCCGTCGGATATGATCGGTTCACCTTGCGGTGGAGAAGCACGTGTAAATACTCCGTTGCCATGAAACGCGAGCCACTTCGAAAATAGCCCCTGAGGTTCAATTTTTACCCCGAATTCCATCCCGTTTTCGTTACTGTCAACAACCGTATAGCTGCGCGACACCCAACTGCCGTCGATCAGAATGTCGATGGAGACAAACTGTCCGGGCAAGACTGGCGGGAGATCACCGCCTATCGCTTGAAGCTTCACCCGAATTGCTCCATCACTCAGTGAGGAAACAGTTGTTCGACAGAGCGTGAAATTCTCGCGGCCGAGCAATGTCGTTAGTCGGTTGCGGCAACCTCCGCAGACGCCACCAGCCCCACAAACACGCTCGATGGCTTCCAAGGTTGTCGCACCTGCCCCAGCATGGCTGCGAATCGCCGATACGGTGACTCCCGTACAAGCGCACGCAACGGCATCAGATGACAGATCCTCGTTGGGGGCAAACAGGAGAGTGCCGTTGGCCTCGAATGCTGCCTGCCGCCATGCTTCCAAGCGCTGCGCGGATAGCAGGCGATCCATCATTTGCGGCAGGTCATGCCAGCCTTCAGGTCCTTCAACAAGGACTGGTACACCCCCCAGAATGCCAATCCGGCAGAGGCCATCTGGAGAGACGAGCATCGTCTCGGCTTCTTTCTCGTCACGAGCCAGTACCATCTTGGAGATCAGCGCGCGGGCAACGGTAATGATCCTACCGTCGGCCTGTCGGATGGTCGTGACGACGCGGTCCTCTTCGTCATTAGGCAACAGGACGCTATAGGCTATACCGCGTCCGGATAGTGCGTAGCCAGCGCGCAGCGCTGAGGTTAGTGCACCAACGCCTGCCGCCTCACAGATGCTTCGGGTCAATGCTGCCGGCAGCACCAATACTTTCGATTGTTGAAGTGCACGAACCGTGGCAGCTCGCGGAGCGTCCTCGAGAACGCCCAATTCGCCTACGAATGTTCCTGGACCGTTGGAGCCCAGCACCCTGGCGACACCCTGTTCCCATTTCAGTGCTTCGAGGCGGCCGGTCAATATTAGGCAGGCAAAGTCTGCCGGATCACCCTCTGAGATGAGGATTTCGCCAGGCGCAAGTTCACGCGTAAATATTTCCTTTGCGTTCTCAAGTAGTGAAGCGATCTCTGCACCGGTTACAGATAGGGACTCAAGCTGCCGCAACGCCTGGTGGCGATCAATCGCCGTCAAATCGCTGTTCAACTGAATACCGCTCGCGCTCTGACGCAACAGTATACCTGGAATGACAGCAAGCAAACATTGTTCCGCCGCGACAATTTGCACGTCGCGGCGGTAGGCAGGGTGGAAACAGGCCCACTCGCCGACTAAAGCCCCTCGCTCATGCCTGGCAAGTGTGACTAAGTTCTGATGGGCATCGGGTTTGACTGTGCGAAGCGCACCAGTCAGTATCACATACGCGGCATCGTCAATAGCTCCCTCAGCCGCAACCGTGTCACCAACCTCGTAGCTGCTGATGACAAAGTGGTGATTGGTGATGTCCTCTGGTCTAACGGAAAGGGCTTGTGCGATCAGGTGGCACTCAGGCGTAGCTAATTCGTTGCTCACGCAGTCTAGATCCTTGACACGAGACGAAAACGATGTGGGACGATAACAAATCCGACTTCGCAGCGGAAGACGGGGACGGCAGTGGAAAATTAGGCCAAGGTAGCTGCGGGATTTCCCCGCTGCGGGCGGCGTAAAGGGGTTCTGAGGTCTGGCAGGTTCTCGGCCCGCGACTGGCCGGCTCCCATTAGGTGGTCCGGGTATGTTAGTGCATGATCGGCCGTGGTGCCAAGGTGGGCGTTGCCGGAGAGGCTGACCCGGGGTTTGGAGTAGGCCAGACGAGCGCCTCCGGTGCCGGTGGTCGATAGCCCAGCGACGAGTGCGGGCGCTGGGTGTTGTAGTGCCTGCGCCAGCCTTCGATGACGACCTTGGCTTCCTTGAGGCTGTAGAAGATCTCTCCGTTGAGCAGCTCGTCGCGCAGCCTGGAGTTAAAGCTCTCGCAGTAGCCGTTTTCCCAGGGGCTGCCGGGCTCGATGTAAGCCGTGCGGGCGCCGACGGCGGCGATCCAGTCCCTGAGGGCCTTGGCGATGAACTCCGGGCCGTTGTCGGAACGGATGTGTGTTGGGATGCCGCGCAGGATAAACAGGTCGGTCAGCGCGTCGATGACGTCGACGGCCCTGAGCCTGCGGTTCACCCGGATGGCAAGGCACTCGCGGGTGAACTCATCGATGATGTTGAGCATGCGATACTTCCGCCCGTTATGGGTCCGATCCTCGACGAAGTCATAGGACCAGACATGGTTGGGATGCTCGGGCCTGAGCCGGATGCAGGATCCGTCATTGAGCCAGAGCCGCCTGCGCTTGGGTTGCTTGTGGGGAACCTTCAGCCCCTCGCGTCGCCAGATCCGGTGCACCCGCTTGATCCCCACTTCCCACCCCGACCGCTGCAACAGCGCCGTGATCCGCCGATAGCCGTAGCGGCCATACTGGGTGGCAAGGGCGATGATGTCGGCGGTCAATGCCGCCTCGTCATCGGGTGTCCCGCGTACCTTGCGCTGCGTCGATCGATGTTGCCCCAGAACCCGGCATGCCCGGCGTTCGGAGATACCCAGTTCAGACACAACATGATCAACGCAGGCCCGGCGACGCGCGGGGCTTAGTAGTTTCCCCTGGCGGCCTCAGCTAGGATCATCTTGTCCAGCGTCAGGTCCGACACGGCTCGTCGAAGCCGGGCGTTCTCAGCCTCGAGCTCCTTTAGGCGCTTCACCTGGTCGCCCTTGAGGCCCCCATACTCCTTGCGCCAGCGGTAGTAGGTTAGTCGGTCGTGAAGAAGCCGATTTTGGCGATTTGAGAGTTTAGGCGAAGGCCTGGCGGGTGGTGATGATCGATATGCGCGGCGAGGCGGCCGAGATCGCGGCCGGGATCAGGGCACAAAGAAGCTTCAGCCATGTCAGGAGCAGTCGGATGTTGTGGCCGGCGGCGACGAGGACGGCGTTGATCGCGTCGCCGCTGGCGCCCTTGAGCCAGTGACGCTCGAGTTTTCCGTCGGCCTTCATGTGGCCGATGATCGGTTCGACGGCGCTTCGCCCTCTGAGTTCGCGCTTGATGGTGGGCGAAGCGATGCCGCGG
>CAMDAL010000214.1 GCA_945888565.1 Devosia equisanguinis
ACCTCGTCAGCCGTGGCGTGAACCAGGGCCGGATCACGTCGAAGTCGTTCGGCAAGGAACGCCCGGTGGCCATCTGCAACGATATCTCGTGCTGGTCACAAAACCGCCGCGCTGTGACGGTCGTACAATAAGCTCGAGCGGGCTTCGGGGCGGGGCGCGGCTTATTCAGCGGCGCATCCGCGCGTAATCCCCGAGGCTGGTTCGACTGGAGGCAAGAGCGCCGGGTACCCTTGTATTTGGGTCCCGGCGCTTTCTTTTTGTCGAAATCCTCTGCTAACTCGACATCAGCGGCGCATGACGCGCCGCGCGTATTCGGACCCGATGGAGCCTCCATGGTGCCCCACAATCCTCTTCGCGGCAGGCTACGGCCCGCGATCCTGATCGCCACGCTGATGGCCGGCATTGCCGTGCCGGCGATGGCCGCCAACTCGTTCTTCGGCCCGCAGGCGCCGGTTGTCGACGATGGCCGCATCCATGTGGCGCAGAACAACCAGAACGCGGCCGAACTGCTGGTCCGCATCCAGGACCTTGAGGAGCAGTTGCGCCAGCTCACCGGGCGGATCGAAGGGCTGGAGTTCCAGCTGCAGCAGATCCTCAAGGTGCAGGAAGACAACGAATTCCGCTTCCAGCAGCTGGAAGGGACCACCCCCGTGGGAAAACCCCAGGCGGCAGTGCCAACTGACGGCGTGACGCCGTCCGATGCACTGCCGCAGGACCAAACCCCGGACGTGGCGGCCGATACGATCGAGCGCCTGCCGGCGACGCCCGGCGACGACCTTGCCGCGCCCGACCTGCCGGAGACCGACCTGCCCATGCATGGCCAGGGTGAGTCGTTTGATCCATTGCTCAACGGCGGAACCGACCAGCTTGGCACCCTCGACGGTAGCGACGAGACTCTCCTCGACCGCCCGCTCGACCTGACGCTGGGAGGCGACGTGGTGCTCTCGAGCGGCGACGCCAAGGCGCAGTTCGAGGCGGGCCGCGACGCCATGAGCCGCGGCGACTACGGTTTTGCCAGCGACCAGCTGGCGCAGTTCCTCGAGTACTACCGCGACGATCCGGCCGCGCCGGACGCAGTGAACTACCTCGGTGAAGCGCTGATCCAGCAGCAGGACTACCAACAGGCGTCGCAGGTGCTGGCGCAGGGCTATATCGACTACAGCCAGTCCAGCCGGGCGCCGGATATCATGCTGCGGCTCGGTGTGGCGCTGAGCGGGCTGGGGCAGGTTGAACTCGCCTGCGAGAACTTCGCCAGGCTGCGCGAGCGCTATCCGAACGTCGCGCCGAAGTTCAAGGAACGGCTCGAAGCGGAAGCGCAGAAGGCGCAATGCCCGGCCGGCTGATCGACCCCGCAATCCTCTTCGCCCCGCTCAGTGGGGCGAAGAGCCTCGGCCTTGCCGTATCGGGCGGTGCCGACAGCCTGGCGCTGATGCTGCTCGCCGCGCGCTGGGGCGACGCCGACCCCGATGCTCCGAAGCTTTATGTCTACTCCGTGGATCACGGGCTGCGCCCTGAGGCGGCAGCGGAGGTGGCGTTCGTGCTCGCCGAGGCGGCGCGGCTCGGGCTGCCGGCCAGCGGCCTGCGATGGGACGGGGCGAAGCCTGCGACGGGCCTCTCCGAGGCGGCGCGGTCGGCGCGCTACCGGCTGATCGGCGAGGCGATGCAGCGCGATGGCGCCAGCATCCTCGTCACGGCGCACCATCTCGACGACCAGGCGGAAACGGTGCTGATGCGGCTCGCCCATGGCTCGGGCCTTGCCGGGCTGCGCGGCATGGCACCGCTCGCCGAGGTGGAAGGCGTGACGGTGGCGCGGCCGCTGCTGGGGATCGCGCGGGCCGAGCTGGCCGCACTGGTGGCTGAGGCCGGGCTTACACCCGTGGCCGACCCCAGCAACGATGATCTCCACTACGAACGGGTGCGCTGGCGCCAGGCGATGCCACAACTGGCGGCGCTCGGTCTTGATGCCGGGCGGCTTGCCCTGTTCGCCGCGCGGGCTGGGGAGGCACACGAGGCGATCGCGCATATCGCCGAGACGACGATCGGGCGCCATGCCGTGCCGCTGGGCGATGGGGTCGCCATGCCGACGGAAGCTTTGTCCGATCTGCCGCGGGCAGTGCTGGTGGAGGTGGTGGGCCGCCTGCTGGAGCGGGCCGGCGGGGCGAGGAAGCGGCGGCAACTGGCGCAGATCGAACTGCTGGCACTGCGGCTGCAGGGGGCTGCCGCCCTCAAGCGGACAAGTTTGCATGGCTCTGTGATCGCCAGCGACGGCACGACCGTGAGCTTCCGCAAGGAACCGGCCCGGCGCCCGCGCGTATCCCCCTCAGCGGAAATTAACCGCGAGGGGCGAAACTAAGCACGATACGGCCATATCGCCGCACCACTAGCGTAGAGTGCCGCCCTTGTAAGGCCCGGGAGCGAGGCCTACATTCGCCCTAATTCCCGGCGCCTCCGCCGGACCTCAGGACACAGGTTGATGAACGTCAATTTCCGGAACTTCGCCATCTGGCTGGTGATTCTCTTCATGCTGATGGGCCTGTTCCAGGTCTTCCAGTCGTCTACCCGATCGGTATCGGTGACGGACAAGAGCTACAGCGAGTTTGTGCAGGACGTGGACGCAGGCACAGTGCGCTCGGTGACGATCACCGACAATATCGTGACGAGCACCAACGCCGACGGCACCAAGGCCGAGACGGTCCTGCCGCAGGGCGCTGACATCATTTCAAGGCTCGAAGAGCGGAACGTCGTGATCACGGCCCGCCAGCCGGAGGGCAGCCCGTTCTGGGGCGTGCTCCTGTCCAGCTGGCTGCCGTTCCTTGTGATCATCGGCGTGTGGTTCTTCTTCATCCGCCAGATGCAGGGCGGCGGTCGTGGCGGCGCAATGGGCTTTGGCAAGTCGCGCGCCAAGATGCTGACCGAGGCACAGGGCAAGATCACCTTCGAGGACGTCGCAGGCGTCGACGAAGCCAAGCAGGACCTCGAGGAAATCGTCGAATTCCTGCGTGACCCGGGCAAGTTCCAGCGGCTGGGCGGCAAGATTCCGCGCGGCGTGCTGCTGGTCGGCCCGCCGGGTACCGGCAAGACGCTCATCGCGCGCGCCGTCGCCGGTGAAGCCAATGTGCCGTTCTTCACCATCTCGGGCTCGGACTTCGTGGAAATGTTCGTTGGCGTGGGCGCTTCGCGTGTCCGCGACATGTTCGAGCAGGCCAAGAAGAATGCCCCGTGCATCATCTTCATCGACGAAATCGACGCTGTCGGCCGTCATCGTGGCGCTGGCCTCGGCGGTGGCAATGACGAGCGCGAGCAGACGCTGAACCAGCTGCTGGTCGAGATGGACGGCTTCGAGGCGAACGAGGGCATCATCCTCATCGCGGCGACCAACCGTCCTGACGTGCTCGATCCGGCGCTGCTGCGTCCCGGTCGTTTCGATCGCCAGGTGGTGGTGCCGAACCCGGACTTCATGGGCCGCGAGAAGATCCTCAAGGTGCATGTCCGCAAGGTGCCGCTGGCTCCCGACGTGGACCTGAAGGTACTGGCTCGCGGTACTCCGGGCTTCTCCGGCGCCGACCTGATGAACCTCGTCAACGAGGGTGCGCTGCTGGCGGCTCGCCGCAACAAGCGCTTCGTCACCATGGCCGAGTTCGAAGACGCCAAGGACAAACTGATGATGGGTGCCGAGCGTCGCACGCTCGCGCTGACCGACGAGGAAAAGAAGCTCACCGCCTATCATGAGGCCGGGCACGCGCTGCTCGCCGTCAAGATGGACGCCTCCGATCCGATCCACAAGGCGACCATCGTGCCGCGTGGCCGGGCGCTGGGCATGGTGATGCGCCTGCCCGAGAAGGACCAGGTGTCGCTCACCCGCCGCAAGGCTTACGCCGATCTGGCGGTTGCCATGGGTGGCCGTGTCGCCGAGGAAGAAATCTTCGGCTACGACAAGGTGACCTCGGGCGCTTCCGCCGACATCAAGATGGCGACGGGCCTCGCCCGCGCCATGGCGACGGAATGGGGTATGTCCGACAAGCTCGGTCCGCTGCTCTATGGCGACAACCAGGACGAGGTTTTCCTCGGCCGCTCGATGATGCAGCGTTCGGTCCATATGTCGGACGAGACGCAGCAGGTGGTCGACGCCGAGATCAAGCGCTTCGTCGAGGACGGCTACACCACGGCGCAGAAGGTGATCCGCGAGAATATCGATGACCTGCACGCCATCGCCCAGGCGCTGCTCGACTTCGAGACGCTGACCGGCGACGAGATCCGCGGCCTGATGGATGGCATCCAGCCGACCCGTCCGGACGGCGAGACCGTCAGCAAGGCGGCGAGCGGGGTGCCGAGTGCCGGCAAGGCGGGGCGCAAGCGCCCGGATGCCGAGCCCGACGCGGCGCCCGAGCCACAGCCGGGCAGCTGATGCAAGCTTCAGGGCCGCCTTCGGGCGGCCCTTTGTTTTTGAGCCTTGCGATTCTCGCGTCTCTGACGCACATCCGTTCGTCATGGCTCAGAACACGCTCCGCCGGCATCAGGACCTCGACCTGTTCGCCCGTATCTTCAAGGTTTTTGCCGATACGCCCTGGTTGCATTACGGCCTGTGGCTGCCTGGCGAGACGCCCAGCATGCCGAAGCTCCGCGAAGCGCAGGAGCGCTATGTCGACAAGCTCGTGGCGTTGCTGCCGCCGGCTCCGGCGAGCGTGCTCGATATCGGTGGCGGCACCGGGGCGATGGCGGCGCGGCTGCATTCGCTGGGCTACGACGTGGAGATGCTCACCCCATCGGAGGTGCAGGTCGGTCTTGCCCGCGCCGAGCTGGGCGACCGGGTGAAGGTGCACCTGACGCGGCTCGAGGAATTCTCGACCGAACGAAAATTCGACGTCTGCCTGTTCTCGGAGAGCTTCCAGTACATGCCGATGTCGGTGTCGCTGCCCAAGGCGAAGGCGATGCTGAAGCCGGGCGGCTGCGTGGTGATCGCCGACTGCTTCCGTTCGGAGAACTATCGTGGTGGCCGGCAGATCGGTGGCGGGCACCGGTTCACCAACCTGCCGCCACGGGCCGAGGAGGACGGGTTCCGCATCACCGCCGACGAGGATGTGACGGCGATGGCGGCGGGGACGATCCTGCTCGACCAGCGGGTCTACCAGGAGGTGATCTCGCCCATCGTCGACGACCTGGGGGCCTCTGTGCGGCAGCGTAGCGCGGTGCTGCACTGGCTGATCGGGGGGGCCTACCGCCTGTTCGTCCGCAAGGCCGAGCGTGAGCGCATCGCCGACCGGCTGAAGGCCGAGCACCGCACGCCGGAGCGGTTCGTGGAAATGAATACGTACCGGTTCCTGAAGCTCGAGCAGGTATAGCGGGGCCAAGCTCGCGGCGGGACTGCAACAGTTCCAGGCAATCCTTCCGCATCGGATTGAAAGCCCCAAACAAGCCGCGATTCAGCGGTTAACGAAACGGCACCAATCTGTTTCGTATGCTCGGGCGGTGGCGGTAAGGTCCGCCGAATCGATGCGATGAGGGCATCCCATGGCGCGCAAGTATTTCGGCACGGACGGCATTCGTGGACTCGCCAATGGCGACAAGCTGACGCCGGAGCTGGCCATGAAGGTCGGCATGGCGGCCGGACTAAAGTTCGTCAACGGCGACCACCGCAACCGCGTGGTGATCGGCAAGGATACGCGGCGCTCGGGCTATATGCTGGAAAGCGCCCTGACGGCCGGATTTACCGCCGTGGGGATGGACGTCTACCTGCTCGGCCCGATGCCGACGCCGGCCGTCGCAATGCTCACCCGGTCGCTGAGGGCTGATCTCGGCGTGATGATCTCCGCCTCGCACAATCCCTATGAAGACAACGGCATCAAGCTGTTCCGGCACGACGGCTACAAGCTGAGTGACGCGCTCGAGAGCGATATCGAGACGCTGATCGATTCCAACATGCTGGGGTCACTGTCGACCGGGCGTGATATCGGCCGGGCGCATCGCGACGAGGCGGCACAGACCCGCTACATCGAGTACGCCAAGCGCACCCTGCCCAAGAATGTCGACCTCACCGGCCTGCGGGTGGTGCTCGATTGCGCCAACGGTGCGGCGTACAAGGTCGCCCCGACGGCGCTTTGGGAACTGGGCGCTGAGGTGTTCACCATCGGCGTCGAGCCGGATGGCTTCAACATCAACGACAAGGTGGGCTCCACGGCGCCCGAGGCGCTGATCGCCAAGGTGCGTGAACTGCGCGCCGATATCGGCATTGCGCTCGATGGCGATGCCGACCGGGTGATCATTGTCGACGAGAAGGGCGAGATCGTCGATGGCGACCAGTTCATGGCGGTCATCGCCGAGAGCTGGCATACGCGCGGCGATCTGAAGGGCGGCGGGCTTGTCGCTACGGTAATGAGCAACCTGGGGCTGGAGCGCTATCTCGGCGGCATCGGCCTCAGCCTCGAGCGCACGCAGGTGGGTGACCGCTACGTGCTGGAGGCGATGCGGGCCAAGGGCTTCAACGTTGGTGGCGAGCAGTCGGGCCACATCATCCTCTCCGACTTTACCACCACGGGCGACGGACTCATCGCGGCGCTGCAGCTGCTGGCGGTGGCCAAGCTGGCGGGCCGACAGGTGTCCGAGGTGTGCAAGCGCTTCGACAAGGTGCCGCAGCTGCTGCAGTCGGTGCGCTACAAGGACGGCAAGCCGCTGGAGCACAAGCTGGTCATGCAGGTGATCCAGGAGAGCCAGGCGCGCCTCGGTACCACTGGCCGCCTCGTCATCCGGCCGTCGGGCACCGAGACGGTGATTCGGGTGATGGCCGAGAGCGACGACGAGGGCCTGGTGGCCTCGGTGGTCGGAGAAATCGCGGCGACGATCAAGAAGGTCGCCTGATCCATTCATCGACGAGTCAGTTTCTGCAGCGCCCACCCGAGACGATCGGGCAGGGCGCTGTTGTATTTGTAACAGTATTCGCGCAAGTAACGGGTCGTTAACCCTCGCGTTTGACGCGGAATTAGGGTTAAGGCTTAGGGTTAAGGTAATTACCCACCCCCTTGTCATCGGGGTAAATCCCTGAATCTCTGGGGCTATGGACAGAGGTGATTTGCAGCAGCTCAGCAAAGAGCAACTGATCGAGTTGGTGCTGCGGCTTCAGCGGCCCGACAAGAATTCGCGCACCTCGTCC
>CAMDAL010000215.1 GCA_945888565.1 Devosia equisanguinis
TCATCGAATGCTTCAATCCGCGACAACCTCGCGCGCTTCAACCGACGCACCAAGCGGGCCTCAAAAACACAACGCATGCTCGAGATCACACTCGACCTCTTCTTCAACCGACACGCAATGCAAACGAGTCCAAACTGAACAGTCCCCCCACAAGGGGGGCGGTGGGTGGGCGGGACTGCTCGTCGACTACTCCGACGAAAGCACCTGCCGCCAAGTGCGGACCTTTACCTCGTCGCCGGCCCGGATGATCCCTTCGCGTTCGACCCAGGCGACGAGGCCGCGTTTGTCTTTGGCGGCCTTCACGAAGGCGAACTGGAGGTCGGGGCGGTCGGGTATGTGGGCCGTGATGGCGGCGCCGGACTTGCGGCAGGGGTCGTTGTCGCCGTCGATGCGGAGGGTGGCGCCGGACGGGAAGAGGAGCAGAGTGCGGGGCGGAAGCTGCGTCAGGTTGGGGATGCCGGAGAGGCAGAGGTTGGCGCCGATCCAGGCGGGGTCGAGCCGGTCGATGTTCAGGGTGGCGGCGATCTCGGCGAGTTCCTCGGCGCCGAGGATGGAGACCTGCCGCTCGTTGCGCATCGGGGTGCCGCGGGGATACCAGGGCTCGCGCGGGCCGGAGGGGCGGACGGGGCCTGCGTGGCGGTCGCCGGTGATGCCGGCATAGGTAAGGTGCAGCGTGTCGTGCGGGGTGGATTCGACCGCCCTGCCCTCGACGACGAAGGTCCCCTCGACGCGCGCCGTCAACGTGCGCGCGGTGAGCTCCTGCATCAGACTGGCGGGGTCGCGAGTGCGGCGCGGCGACGGCGGACCACCGAATCCGTAGTGTAGACGGCCAGCGACAGCCAGATCAGCCCGAAGCTGATCAGCCGCGTGGCGTTGAGGTGCTCGCCGAACACCACCAGCGCCAGCACGAAGGCGATCGAGGGCGCGATGTATTGCAGCATGCCGATGGTGGTGAGACGCAGGCGCTGCACGGCGAAGGCGAAGAGCAGCAGTGGGATGGCGGTGCCCGGCCCGGTCAGCATCAGCAGGAACAGCGTGTAGGGATCGGCGTGGGGGCCGAAATTGCCGTCACGGATGAAGGTGAACACGAGGAAGCCAAGCGCGATCGGTGACAGCACCAGCGTTTCGACGAACAGGCCTGAGAGTGCCGCGGCCTTCGCCGTCTTCCGCAGGTAGCCATAGATGGCGAAGGTGATGGCAAGGCTGAGTGCAATGATCGGCACGGTGCCCAGCCCGACGGCCTGGATGGCGATGGCGATGGTGGCAATCGCGATGGCGACGACCTGCACGCGGTTGAGCCGCTCGCCCAGCAGCACCATGCCGAAGGCGACATTGACCAGCGGGTTGATGAAGTAGCCGAAGCTCGCCTCGAGCACCTGGTTGGTTTCGACCGCGTAGACGTAGATCAGCCAGTTGGTAGCGAGGAACAGCGCGGCAACACCCATACGCAGGGTGCTGGCACGGTCGCGCAGGACCGCCCGGACTTCGGCCGTGCGTCCGGCGACGATAAGGATGATGCCGACCAGCAGCAGCGACCACAGCGTGCGGTCGGCCACCAGCGTGGTCGAGCCGACATGCCGCAGCAGGTTGAACAGCAGCGGCAGGAACCCCCAGAGCAGGTATGCGGCTATGCCGACGGCGAGCCCGCTATCGACTGATTTCGTCTCGGAGGAACTGATGGACGCCAAGGGGCGGGCTTTCGGCAGGAGGAATACGTGGGTGTAGCAGCGCAGCGGTGATGGGACAAATGAGAGTTTGTCATGCGTGGAATGCGGTCGGGTGACGCGAGCGAGGATCAGGGCGCAAGGCGCCCCTCAACTGCGTTGCAGCCCTTCTGGCCACTCTTATCCGCTGGTGTTGGCTTGAGCGTGATCAAACCATTGCCGCGGTGGCGCGTTCATACTTGCGTACCCACAAGGAGGACATGATGAAAGCCAAGACCACCTGGATTCTCGTCGCGGACGGTGCGCAGGCCAAGGTTTTCGAACACCTGGGGCCCGGCAAAGGCCTGAGGGCGATCGAGGACCTGAAGTTCGAGCAGGAACCACTACAGGCGCAGGAGATCATGGCGGACCGGCCGGGCCGTTCATTCGCTTCGGCGGGCACTGCGCGCAGCGCGATGGAGTATTCGTCCGATCCGGTGCAGGTGCGCGAGCGCCGTTTCGTCGAAAACGTCGCCGAGCAACTGGACAAGCAGCTGCAGAAGGGAGCATTCGACCGCCTGATCGTGGCGGCGGCGCCGACCGCGCTGGGTGATCTGCGGCCGGCCTTCAGCAAGGGCATCAAGGACGTCATCATGGCCGAACTGGCCAAGGACCTGACCAATATCCCGACGCCCAAGCTCGCAGAGCACTTCACCGACGTTCTCGCGGTGTAACGCTCAGGCGGGCGGCACCGGAGGTCCGGGTCGCCCGCTATTTGTTCGGCGGCGTCGGGGTGGCTTGGGCAGCCATTTAGGTCGCAGACCGGCGTGAACTCGACGGGCGTTCAGGCGGGCGTTCGCGGTTCAGTCGTAGACGTTTCGGCGATTGCCGACCTTTACGACCATCACGAGCAGGACGTTGTCCTCCAAGCGAGCGATGATGCGCGTACTCCCGATACGATAGCGCCACAGTCCCGCGAGGTCGTCGACCAGCTCTTTGCCAAATCGCCGGGGATTGTCCGAGCCGTCGATCCGGTCACGAAGATACTTCAGCACAGCACCTCTCTCGGCGCCGCCAAGCGATTTCAAGTCCTTCCGTGCCTTCGGCTCGAACTCGACCCGCCATCTCACGGCTTGTCGTCGAGATCATCGGCGAACTCAGCCAGGACCTCCGAGAGCGGGATGCCTGTGCCGGCGGTCTTCAGACGCTCTATCGCGATAGCGTAGTCTTCGAGGTCGTCGAGGTGTTCGCTGATCGCCTCACGTGCCAGCGAACTCTTCGTACGGCCAGTCGCCTCGGCAGCCTTGGCGAGACGGGCCTCAATGTCAGGGGTCAGACGCAGGGCGAGCATGGGAGGCCTCCATCGGCGCTATACATGTATAGCGCCGGCGATGACTGTTCAATCCTCGTCGTCGTCGCCGATCTCGGACTGCCCCGTTACCGCTTCGAGGAATTCGAGGAGGATGGGGTTGAAGAGGTCGGGGCGTTCGAGGTTGGGGAAGTGGGCGGTGTCTTCGAGGACGACGGCGAAGGCGTTCTCCAGCTCCTCCGATAGGTCCTCGTGGCGGGCGACGATGTCGGGCATGTCGAGTTCGCCGACGATGAGCAGCGTAGGCGCGGTGATGGCGCTGAGGTTGTCGACGGCGTCGTCACGCTCCTCTTCCTCGGTCAGCTCGGGGTGGTTGAGGTGGATGGCGTTCATGCGGAGGAACAGGTCGCGCGTTTCGCCCGAGACGCGGCCGGATTCGCTCAGCGGGCCATCGAGCCAGAGATGGGCCTCGATGCGGTTGACGGTATCGAGATTGCCGCGCTCCAGCGCGTATTCGAGCGCATCTTCCAGATCAGCCGCGTCGTCGGGGATTTCGCTGTCCTCGGCGCCGGTGATACCGGTGCCGATGAGGACGAGGCCGATGGTGCGCTCGGGGTGCTCGATGGCGAAATCGACGGCGAGCGCGCCGCCCATCGAGGAGCCGACGAGGATGGCGGCGTGGACGCTGAGGCCATCGAGTACGGCTTCGAGATCGACGAGATGGTTGAAGGGGACGTTCTCGGTTTCGGTCTCGCCGAAGCCACGCCGGTCATAGGCGATGACATGGTAGCCCTCGTCGGCGAGATCCTGCAGTTGCGCGCCCCACATGCGGCGATCGGTGACGCCCGAGTGGAGGAAGACCACGGGGATGCCGAAGCCGTCGGCTTCGCCGCGGATGATGGCGCCGTCGAACGGGATCTCGAAGGAGGAGGTCATGTGGGGGCTCCGCGCTGGAAAGCGCGGGGCTTAGCATTGAGCGCGGCGCGGGACCAGTACCCGTTGGCGCCCCCTGCCCTCAGCGGACCGCGACGATGAACAGGCGGGGGAAGCGGAGGAGGACCTTGTTGTCGGTGGTGCGGGGATAGGCCTGGGCGATGCGGGCGAGGTAGGCGGCGAGGAAGGCTTCGCGGTGCTCGGGGCTCAGCGGATCGATGAAGGGGCGGAGGCCGGTGGATTTGACCCACTCGACGATCGCCTCGGGGCTTTCGAGCACGTGGTTGTAGGCGGTGTGCCAGATGTCGAGCTTGCTCGCGAAGGGTTTTAGCGCATCGTAGTAGGTGCGGACGGGCGGTAGCGGCAGTCGGGCGGCGTCGGCGAGTTGCGACGCCCAGGGGCCGTCGGCGGCGGTTTCGCGCATCAGGACGTGGCTGGGTTCGGCCATGTTGTCTGGCATCTGCACGGCGAGGACGCCGCCCTGCGGCAGGGCTGCGAGGACGCGGGGGAGCTGGCTCAGGTGCTCGGGCACCCACTGGTAGATGGCGTTGGCGAAGACCAGGTCGGTACCGGGCTCAGGGGTCCAGGTGGTGGCGTCGGCGGTGGCGAAGCTGGCGGCGGGGAGGCGCTTCCGCGCCTCGGCCAGCATGTTGGGCGAGCTGTCGAGGCCGGTGAGGCTTGCCTGCGGGTAGCGTTTGGCGAGGAGTTCGGTGGAGTTGCCGGGGCCGCAGCCCATGTCGATAACGGTTTTGGGGTCGGTGAGTGGGACCTGAGCGAGGAGATCGCGGGCCGGGCGGGTGCGCTCGTCCTCGAACTTGAGGTAGGTGGAGGGGGACCAGTCAGCCATTTTCGCGCTCCTCGGGTTGCGCCCGGCTTAAGCGAGGCGGGGCGCGGCGTCCAGACGTGCGGCTATGCTTGCGCGGAGAGATTTGGTATGCGCTCCGCCGACAGCGTCACCACCAATACGAGCCGACTGGAGCCCCCGTGAGTACGATCCTGAAGAGCCTGCCCAAGGGTGAAAAAGTCGGCATCGCGTTTTCCGGTGGGCTCGACACCAGCGCCGCCCTGCTGTGGATGCAGCAGAAGGGCGCCAAGGTTTACGCGTACACCGCCAACCTCGGCCAGCCGGACGAGGCGGATTATGACGAGATTCCGCGCAAGGCGATGGATTTCGGCGCCGAGAACGCGCGGCTCGTCGATTGCCGGACGCAGCTGGTGCATGAGGGGATTGCGGCGATCCAGTCGGGGGCGTTCCACATTTCGACGGGCGGGATCACCTACTTCAACACCACGCCGCTCGGGCGGGCGGTGACCGGCACGATGCTGGTTTCGGCGATGAAGGAGGATGGGGTCAACATCTGGGGCGACGGTTCGACCTTCAAGGGCAACGATATCGAGCGGTTCTACCGCTACGGGCTGCTGACCAACCCGAACCTGCGCATCTACAAGCCGTGGCTCGACCAGGCGTTCATCGACGAGCTGGGCGGGCGCTCGGAGATGTCGGCGTTCCTCACCGTGCACGGCTTTGCCTACAAGATGAGCGCCGAGAAGGCGTATTCGACCGACAGCAACCTGCTGGGCGCGACGCACGAGGCCAAGGATCTCGAGAGCCTCGACACCGGCATCAGGATCGTCAACCCGATCATGGGCGTGCCGTTCTGGCGCGACGACGTCGAGGTGAAGGCCGAAAAGGTGGTGGTGCGGTTTGCCGAGGGGCAGCCGGTGGCGCTGAACGGCCAGACCTTCGCCGACCCGGTGGCGCTGTTCCTCGAAGCCAACGCCATTGGCGGACGGCACGGGCTGGGGATGAGCGACCAGATCGAGAACCGCATCATCGAGGCGAAGAGCCGCGGCATCTACGAGGCGCCAGGCATGGCGCTGCTGCATATCGCCTACGAGCGGCTGGTGACCGGCATCCACAACGAGGACACCATCGAGCAGTACCGGATCAGCGGGATGCGGCTCGGGCGCCTGCTCTACCAGGGCCGCTGGTTCGACTCGCAGGCGCTGATGCTGCGCGAGACGGCGCAGCGCTGGGTCGCCGCCGCCATCACCGGCGAAGTGACGCTGGAGCTGCGGCGCGGCAACGACTACTCGATCCTGAACACCGAAAGCCCGAACCTGACCTATGCGCCCGAACGGCTGAGCATGGAAAAGGTGGAAGACGCGCCGTTCTCGCCGGCCGACCGCATCGGGCAACTGACGATGCGGAACCTCGACATCGCGGACACGCGGGCGAAGCTGGACCTCTACGCGAAGACGGGGCTGATTTCGATCGGCGAGGGCGGGGAAATGTTCCGGCTTGAGGGTGGGAAGGAGTGAGGGGGCGGAGACCAGTTGCTACAGCGTTCGCGTTGGGGGCCACCGCTTCGCGCCTTTGCCCTGTGACCAATCCGTCTGACGCAAGATCAGCTTTCTGGGACAGGCCCTGAAGCTGCCGCAGTGGTTGATAACCTTGAAGAACGCGTCGGGCCGTCCCAGGCGGCGTTGAAGGCGCAATGCCGCCAGAACTTAGTCAGCTGCTACAGGCGAACCGACGGCACATGGGATACGGAATCCAGATTTCTTACGGAAACTCCAAGAATTCCTAAGGCCACGAGCCCCCTCAAACCACGCAACGGAGAAAGATCAATCTCTGCTCTCATTCCGGACAGTGTTAGCGAGGTGAGATTTGTCAGGCCAGCGAGCGGCTCAAGGCCCTCCACCGCATTCGCTTGTACGCTCAGCGACGTCAGGTTGGTCAGGCCCGCAAGGGGCTCAAGGCGCGCCAGTGCAATAGCCTGCAGCCTTAGCGCGGTCAGGCTCGCTAGGTCGGCGAGCGGCTCAATGCTTGCCACTGCATTAGCTTGCACGCTAAGCAGGGTGAGATTACTCAATCCGGATAGCGGCTCCAAGTTCTTCACTGAATTGACGTTCACGCGAAGTGAGGTGAGCCTCGTTAGCCCTGCGAGCGGTTCGAGGCTTGTCACGCGGTCGGCCTGAACGCTCAGCGATGTGAGCTTCGTCAGGGGAGCGAGCGGCTCAAGACTGTCTGCTATCTTGGTCTGCACGCTCAGGGAGGTGAGATTCGTTAGCCTCGCGAGCGGCTCAAGGCTTTTCACGCGGCTGGCTTGAACGCTTAATGAGGTGAGCTTCGTCAAGCTATCTAGTCGGTCGTGAAGAAGCCGATTTGGACGATTTGAGAGTTTAGGTGAAGGCCTTGCGGTTGATAGTGATCAGTGTGCGCTGCGAGGCGGCCAAGATCGCGGCCCGGATCAG
>CAMDAL010000216.1 GCA_945888565.1 Devosia equisanguinis
CAATCTGATCGAACGCTTCTTCAACAAACTCAAACACTTCAGGCGCATCGCCACACGCTACGACAAGCTCGCCCGAAACTTCCTCGCAGCCGTCATGCTCGCTTCAGTTCGTATCCAAATGCGCGCTTATGAGTCCACTACCTAGAGCAGCGTCAGCCCGATGCCGAGGAGGGCGCTGGCGAGGACGACGAGGGGCGGCGGGACTTTTGCGAACAGCAGCGCCAGGGCGGCGGCGGCCCAGATCAGATCGGGCCAGGCGGTGATGGTGCTCGTCGCCACCGGATCGTAGAGCGTGGCGAGCAGCAGCCCGACGACGGCGGCGTTCGCCAGGTTGAGCCCGTTGCGGAGGCGCTCGTTGCGGCGCAGCGACTGCCACCAGTCGAGGGTGGCGAACACCAGGAAGAAGCTCGGCAGGTAGATCATCACCAGCGCCAGCGTGGCGCCCCAGAGGCCGTTGGGCGGGTTGGTGAGAAGGGCGCCGGTATAGGCCGCGAAGCTGAAGAGGGGGCCGGGGACCGCCTGCGCGGCACCGTAGCCGGCGAGGAACAGGTCACGCGCGATCAGGCCGGGGGTGACCAGTTCGGCTTCGAGCAGCGGCAGCACCACGTGGCCGCCGCCAAAGACGAGCGAGCCGGTGCGATAGAACTTCTCGGCGACGGTGAGGGTGGGGTCGCCGGTGAGCGCGAGCAAAGGCAGGATGGCCAGCAGCACCAGGAACAGCCCGAGCCAGGCAAGGTCGGCGCGGCGCGGTGGCATGAGGCGAACCGGGACGGCCCCCTCCCGGCTTCCCCCATGATGGGGGAACTGCAGGAGGCCGATGGCGGCTGCAGCGGCGATGAGGCCGACCTGGGTGATGGGGGAAGGGAAAAGCAGGGCGAGGAGAGCCGTCGCCAGCGCGAGGGCACGGCGCGGCCAGTCGGGCGCGAGAGACTTCGCCATGGCCCACAGGGCCTGCGCGACGACGGCAAGGGCGGCGATCTTCAGCCCGTGCAGGGCGCCTTGCGCCCAGGGTCCGGTAAGCGTCGTGGCGCCGTAGGCGAAGGCCAGCAACAGCAGCACCGAGGGCAGGGTGAAGCCGATGAAGGCGGCGATGGCGCCTGAATAACCGGCGCGCAGCTTGCCCAGCGCGATGCCGACCTGGCTCGACGCCGGGCCGGGCAGGAACTGGCAGAGCGCGACGAGATCGGCATAGGCCGCATCGTCCAGCCACTTGCGCCGCTCGACGAACTCGGTGCGGAAATAGCCGAGGTGCGCCACCGGCCCGCCGAAGCTGGTGCAGCCGAGGCTGAGGAAAGCGAGGAAGACTTCGGTGACGGTGCCGCGCTGCATGGGATGCGGATGCCCCAGAGGCGGGTCACAATCAAGGGGCCCGGCAAGCGAAAAGGGCGCCACGGGGGCGCCCTTCCGAATTCGTCGCTGTGGCTGGCCTCAGCCCTTGTAGGCGTAGGTGGTCTGCTGCTGTTCGCCGAGGCCTTCGATGCCCAGCCGCATGACCTGGCCGGGCTTCAGCCAGACCTGGACCGGCTTCTGGCCCATGCCGACGCCCGGAGGGGTGCCGGTGGTGATGACGTCGCCGGGCTGCAGGCTCATGAACTGGCTCAGGTACGCCACGATGTGGGCGACGCCGAAGATCATGGTCTTGGTCGAACCGTCCTGGTAGCGGTGGCCATCGACTTCGAGCCACATCTTCAGGTTCTGCGGATCGGCAACTTCGTCCCTGGTGACGAGCCACGGGCCGATCGGGCCGAAGGTGTCGGCCGACTTGCCCTTGGTCCACTGGCCGCCGCGCTCGGTCTGGAAGTGGCGCTCGGAGAGGTCGTTCACGACGCAGTAGCCGGCGACGTAGTCGAGGGCGTCCTTCTCGTCGATGTACTTGGCGGTCTTGCCGATGACGACGCCGAGTTCGACTTCCCAGTCGGGCTTCAGGGTGTTCTTGGGCAGTTCGACATCGTCGTTCGGCCCGATGATGGCGCTGGTGGCCTTCATGAACAGGATCGGTTCCTCGGGGATCGCGGCGCCGGTTTCGGCGGCGTGGTCGGCGTAGTTGAGGCCGATGCACATGAACTTGCCGACATCGCCGACGCAGGGGCCGATGCGCGAGGACTTGTCGAGGACCGGCAGGCTGCCATGGTCGGCGGCGGCGATCTTCGCGAGACCCTCGGCGCCGATGGTGGCGCCGTTGATGTCGGACACGACCGACGACAGGTCGCGGTAGGTGCCGTCAGTATGCAGGATGGCGGGCTTTTCGGAGCCCTTGGCCCCAACGCGCAGCAGTTTCATGGAGTTCTCCTCAAGTGTGGCGGGATGGATATTGCCCGTGAGCGCCCGAGTCGAGGGCGACGTTCGGCGAATCCGTTCGGCCTATTCGGGCCGGATGATGCCCTTCTTGAGCAGGATGTTGCCGTAGAGGCGCCGCTCGCCGGTCTGCACGACGGCGTAGGCATCGCTGGCGCGGTCGTAGAAGGCGAAGCGCTCCATCACGGTGAACGTCATCCCCGGCTCGTGCTTTTCGACGATGGACGCGAACGCACCGTGGATCTCGACCCGGGTGTCGGGCTCGCCGACCACGGCCATGCCGATCGCCGGCTCATCGACGAAGGTATCGAGCGGCATCAGGGTCAGCACGGCTTCGAGCACCTCGGTGGCGCTGATGCCGTCGAGGCGCACCAGCTCCGGTCCGGCGCTGTCGCCGGGGTAATTGGCATCGACGATGGCGATCTCGTCGCCATGGCCCATGGCGCGGAGGATGTGCAGCAGGTCGGGGCCGAGGATCGGCGGAATGTTCTTGAGCATGGGGTCTCCCTTGGAATTGTGCCGTTCTAGCCGAACGGGAAGCTGGCGTAGGCGGGGTCGTCGTTGAGCAGGTCGCCGTCGGCGAACAGTTCGGCATGGTCCCTCGCGAACTCGATGAGTTCGGCCATCACCGAGTCGATGTGGGCGCGCATGGCAGCCGAGGCGCGGGCGGCGTCGCCGGCGGCGATGCCGCCGAGGATGGCCTGGTGCTCGGAGAGCGTGACCGAGAGGCGCCGAGGCGTCAGGATGAGGCGGCGGGCCCGGTCGAGGTTGGCGCGGGTGTTCTCGATGACGCCCTTCACCTTGGTGAAGCGCATGTCGCCGAAGATGATGTCGTGGAACTCGAGGTCGCGCTCGTGGAAGCCGTTCTGGTCGTCGATCTGCACGGCGGCGCGCTGGTAGCTCATGTTGCGCTGCAGGGTCTCGACGAGTTCGGGTGAGTGGTTGCCGGTGACGACCCGGACCGCCTCGGCCTCCAGCGACTTGCGGATCAGCATATATTCGAGCACGTCGGCGATGCGCACCAGCGACACGGTGGAGCCGCGCTGCGGCAGGATATCGACGAGGCCCTCGGCCTGAAGCCGGGCCAGCGCCTCGGAGACGGGGAAGCGGGAAACGCCCAGCCGCTCGCAGATGGCACCCTTGTCGATCACCTCGCCGGGCTGCAGGTCGAGCGCGACGATCGCCTGGCGCAGCAGGTCGGTGACAAAAACGGTGACGTTGCCGCGGGTGGGACTCGCGGGCACGGCCAGAAACTGGTAAGGACTTGCTTCCATCTTCATGCTAACATGTTAGTTGGACGCGAAGGCCAATTCAACGGCCGTCTACAGTCCCGACGCAACCTGCCAAGAGCTTCTGCCATGTCCGACGTGATGTCCCGCCCTGCTGCCCGCACGCTGTTGCTCAATCCACAGGACAATGTGGCTGTAGCGCTCGGCAATCTCGATGTCGGCACCGACACCGCAGAAGGCGTCCGGACGATCAAGCGCGTGCCGAAGGGCCACAAGTTCGCGGTACGGACGATCAGCGCCGGCGAGACGATCGTGAAGTTCGGGCAGATCATCGGCCGCGCCAAGGTAGAGATTCCCGCGGGCGACTGGGTACACGAGCACAATGCGGGCATCGGCGAGGACCACGGCGCCTTCGAGCGCGACTACGCGTTCTGCGAGGGCGTGCAGCCGGTCAACTTCATCACTGGCGCGCAGCAGGCGACGTTCCAGGGCTTCAAGCGTGCCAACGGGCAGGTGGGCACGCGCAACTATATCGGCATCCTGACCTCGGTGAACTGCTCGACGACGGTGGCTGGGTTCATCGCCCGGGAGGTCGAGCGCTCCGGCATCCTTGCGAAGTATCCCAATGTCGACGGCATCGTCGCTCTCAAGCAGGCCAATGGCTGCGTCATCGACTATCGCGGCGTGATCTTCGATATCCTCAAGAAGACCACCTGGGGCTATGCCACCAACCCGAACATGGGTGGGGTGATCATGGTCGGGCTCGGCTGCGAGGGCTTCCAGATCCCCAAGCTGAAAGAAGCCTACGGGGTAACCGAGAACGAGACGTTCCGCACCATGACCATCCAGGAAGTGGGCGGGACGAAGAAGACGGTGGAAGCCGGGGTCGAGGCGGTGAAGGCGATGCTGCCGATCGTCAACCGGGCGACGCGGACGACGCAGCCGGCGAGCGAACTGATGCTGGCGCTGCAGTGCGGCGGCTCGGACGGTTACTCGGGCATTACCGCCAACCCGGCGCTGGGCGTGGCGGCGGATATCCTGGTGCGGCACGGCGGCACGGCCATCCTGTCGGAGACGCCGGAGATCTATGGCGCGGAGCACCTGCTGACGCGACGGGCGAAGTCGCGCGAAGTCGGACAGAAGCTCATCGACATCATCCACTGGTGGGAAGACTACGCCGAGCGCAACAACATGGAGATGAACAACAACCCGTCGCCCGGCAACAAGCTGGGCGGGTTGACGACCATCCTCGAAAAGTCGCTGGGCGCGGCGGCGAAGGGTGGCACGACGCCGCTCAACGCCGTCTACCACTACGCCGACCCCGTGACCGAGAAGGGCTTCGTGTTCATGGACACGCCCGGCTACGACCCGGTTTCAGCGACCGGGCAGGTCGCCGGCGGGGCGAACATCCTCTGCTTCACCACCGGGCGCGGCTCGGCCTATGGCTGCAAGCCGACCCCGTCGATCAAGATTGCCACCAACTCCGACATCTACCACAAGATGATCGACGACATGGATATCGATGGCGGCGACGTACTCGATGGGGTGTCGCTGGAGCAGAAGGGCCAGGAGATCTTCGACAAGATTCTCAAGGTCGCCTCGGGCGAAAAGAGCAAATCGGAAGAACTGGGCTACGGTGACAACGAGTTCGTACCGTGGCAGATCGGGGCTACGTTCTAGCGGAGCAGTTCTCGTGGCGACAGTGCGGGTCATCGTGCGCGGTCAGGTGCAGGGCGTGGGCTTTCGTGCCTATGCCGAGATGCAGGCGCAGAAGCTTCGGCTCGATGGCTGGGTGCGGAATCGCGCCGACGGCACGGTGGAAGCCATGCTCACCGGCGAACCAGCGTTGATCGAGAGGATGCTGATCGCGCTGCGCGTGGGGCCACCGCATTCGGCGGTGACCAATGTGCGGTCGATGCCGGAGGACGGCACGGCGGTGGAGCCCGGGTTCCGGGTGCTGCCGACGGAGTGATTCTGCCTGCCGCGCCGTGGACCGGCCGCATGGCATCCGATTGTGTCGCATCATCAATGGCTTGGGCTGTCACAATCGGTTGCCGAACTGTCATGAACCCGGCACCGGTTATGGTTAATCCTTGGTTACCGCAGCTGCGGTTCGCTCCACGGAGGCTGTGATGACTCTCGACCGCGCCCACCCGACAACCAGCCTGTACCGTTCGACCACCGGGCAGGCGCTCGCCGTGCGTTACGACGGCGCCAGCAATACGCTGGAATTCGTCGAGGACGACTGGGCGGCGGGAGGTTTTCGCAGCGGCGTCGTGCCACGGTCGGTCGTCCGCCAGCGACCGGCGCCGGGCAATGTAACGAAGTTCCGGGCGCGCTGGCGCTAGGCGGGCCTGGTCAGGTCGATCAACCCGGCCACTGTCGGGCGGAAGCCGCAGCTTTCGTAGAATGCAGCGAGGCGGGGCTCGTAGTCGACGTGGAGCCATTCGGCGCCGCGGGTCCTGGCTTCGGCGGTGACGCGGCGGACAAGCTCGCGGGCGATGCCGCGCCGCTGGAACGCGGGATCGACAGTGGTGTCGAGCAGGAAGGCGTGGACGCCACCGTCCCAGGCGACGTTGACGTAGCCGACGACACGGTCGCCAAAATAGGCGCATGCGTGGACGAGGCTGCGGGTCAGGATGAAGGCGAGGTCGCCGGACCAGCGACTGCCCCACGCCGCCTGCCACATGGGTTGCAGCTCTTCTTCCGACGGGAACGGGTCGATGCGGTAGGTGACGTCAGTGGTGGGCATGTGGCTCGTCGCCGGCGAGGCTCTGGATGATCGGGCAATCGGGGCGGTGGTCGCCGTCGCAGGCGTCGGCGAGGTGGGTGAGGGTGTCGCGCATTTCCGTCAGCAGCGCGATCTTGCGGTCGAGCTCGGTGACGTGGCCGAGGGTGAGGGCCTTCACGTCGGCGCTCGAGCGGGCCTGATCGCCCCAGAGGCGGAGCAGGTCGCGGATCTCGTCGATGGAAAACCCGAGGTCGCGGGCCCGGCGGATGAAACCGAGCCGGTGGACGTCGTGGTGGCCGTAGTCGCGGTAGTTCGACTCGCGGCGATCGGCGGACGGGATCAGGCCGATCGATTCATAGTGTCTGATCATCTTGGCGGAAACGCCCGTAAGCCTTGCGGCCTCACCAATCTGCATGGGATCACCAGTGTGCGTAATGTTCTTGACCTTACCATGATGGGAAGGTGCAGGACAATGCTGCACTGAACGGAGCCTCGACATGGATTCTCACTCGCACCCACACGCTGCCGGACCCGCTACCCGCGACCCGGTGTGCGGCATGAGCGTCGACATGGCGAAGACGGCGCACCGGACGACGCATGACGGGCGCGAGATCGGCTTCTGCTCGGCGGGGTGCAAGGGCAAGTTCGAGGCGGCGCCGGAGCAGTATCTCACGGCGACCGATCCGGTATGCGGGATGACGGTGGACCGGACGACGGCGCAGCACATGCTGAAGCACGAGGGGACGCGCTACTATTTCTGTTGCGAGGGGTGCCGGACGAAGTTCGAGGCTGACCCGGCGAAGTACCTCAATGCAAAGCCGTTTGTGCTGCCGGTGCGGAAGTCCGCGTCCGACGCCCCCTCGGGCC
>CAMDAL010000217.1 GCA_945888565.1 Devosia equisanguinis
CAAAACCCCGATCGGCCGGCGAGGCGAGAGCCTCATAATTATTGCGGACTAACCGCGTCGGGGCCTGAAGCCTCGCCGGCCCCGCTTCACTGCGCCCGAAAGGGGGCAGGTTCTTTGAAACAACCCGAGGCGGCGACGCCGGCGGGGGCGTCGGCACGTCCGGCCTTACGCGTCGGCGTGGCTGTCGGGCTTGCCATGCGCCGGCAGGGACATCGTCTCGACGCGGTCGATCAGGGGCTCGATGGCACTGACCATCTCCATGTGCCGCGGCTCCATGGTGAAGTTCAGCGTCATGTACTCGCGGCCGGGGCAGAAGGTGCAGATATTGGCGCCGGCGTGGAAGGCGCCGCAATAGATCGGCTCCATCATCCACTCGGTCACCGGGCCGAAGGTGCGGTGCGGCGGCACCAGCGTCAGCACGGTGTCGGTGCGGCCCTGGAAGCGGCGGAAGCGCGGGCCATAGAGCCACGGCGCGACACGGTGCAGCGTGCGGTGCATCTTGAACAGCGCCATCATCTGCACCGAGAAGACGGTGACGTCCTTGGCCTCGATCTCGTCGAGCACCCGGTCGACACCCTGCACATAGGCGACGAAATCCTCGGTGAAGGGGAATTTCGCCATCAGCGCCCGGACGCGGAAAAAATCGTCGTCCGCCGCCGTCCGGTTGGTGTCGAGCATGGTGTAGGCCGCCGCGATCACCTCGTCGTTGAACCGCCGGTCCTTGGCCGAGTGCAGCGCATAGGTGACGAGCGCGAAAAACAGCGAGCGCTGGCGCACGCCGAGCCGGTTCGACATCTTGCGGATGCGGCTGCGCTGCAGCGCCAGGGTCTGGAACTCCCACGGCTTTTCCGGCGGCGACAGCAGATGCGCGAAGAACAGGTGGATCGACGCACCGAGCCCAGCCGCCAGGGCGCCCTTGATCCGGGTGCCGAGCGCAACCTTGTTGTCCTTGTTGGACTGGATGCCGTGGTTGGCGGTCTGCGAGCGGGTCAGCAGCGCCGCATCCGACCCCTCGAGCACCGCGTGCGCGGCCCGCACCTGCATGATCGAGACGCGGCCCTCGCCGTCGGCCCCGCCGCGGCGGGTCGCCGCCATGAAGCGGAAGAGCGGCAGGTCAGGCGCGTCGAAGATGTCTTCGGACTTGCCCAGCCACTTGTCGGGGTAGCCGTCGAACTCATCGACGATCTCAACCGAGGTGATGGCATCGAGCTGCGCTTCGGTGAAAGGATGGCCGGGACGGGCGCCGACGAAGCCGTGCGTCAGCTGCGGCGCCAGCGCCACAACCTGCCGCGCCAGATCCTTCAGCTTCGCCTTGTCGAACGTCTCCTTCGAAAAGGCGGTGAAGAAGATCGTGTCCTTGCCCTGGAAGAGGAACCACTGGAAGTCAGTGAACAGCGCCTGCGGGTCCTTCTGGACCGCAGCGAACGCGAGATCGAGCGACGCTGCATGGTCGCTGGCGAAGCTCAAGGACGAGAAACTCTTCATGCTAGCCTCGTGGCCATTCGATTGGATTTGTCTGCAATAAGGCATGTCTTGGCGGTTCGGGCAACTTAAAGCACCGGCATGCCTAATTCCGGGGCGGCATGGCACTTCGCTGCCACTGGTGCATTGCAACGAAGTCCAAAAGACCGGGTTGCGCTGCGTCGGACAATCGCCGTAAAGCAATCCGGTATCGTTTCAATCCTAACCATGCGTCCCCTTCGGGGCCGCCCCGCCCTTGCGCATCATCCCGCTGATCCTGGCCGTCGCCCTGTTCATGGAGAACATGGATTCGACGGTCATCGCGACCTCTCTGCCGGCCATCGCGGCCGATATCGGGGCCGACCCCATATCGCTGAAGCTGGCGCTCACCGCTTATTTCGTGGCGCTCGCCATATTCATTCCGCTGTCGGGCTGGATGGCCGACCGGCTGGGCGCGCGCAACGTGTTCCGCTGGGCGATCCTGGTGTTCATGGCCGGCTCGATCTGCTGCGCCAACTCCTTCTCGCTCGAAACCTTCGTCGGCTCGCGGTTCCTGCAGGGCACCGGCGCCTCGATAATGACGCCGCTGGCCCGGCTGGTGCTGGTGCGCTCGACGCCGCGCAACGAGCTGGTGTCGGCCATGGCTTGGCTCACGCTGCCGGGTCTGATCGGCCCCCTCACCGGTCCGCCGGTGGGTGGTTTCCTCACTACCTACCTCACCTGGCACTGGATCTTTTGGATCAACATCCCGATCGGCATTGCCGGCATCATCCTCAGCACCATCTACCTGCCCAAGATCGAGACCCGGACCCCGCGGCCCATCGATTTCCCGGGATTCATACTGGCGGCCATCGCCTTCTCCGGCGTCATCTTCGGCCTGTCGGTCATCAGCCTGCCGGCGATCCCGATCGTCGCGGGCTTTGCCGCGCTCGGGGCCGGGGTGCTCGCCGGGGGCGTCTACCTGTGGCACTGCCGGCGTACGGAGCACCCGCTGCTCGACCCCAGCCTGTTCCGGCGCTATCCACTGTTCCGCTCGGCAGTGGTCGGGAGCTCGATCTTCCGCATCGGCGTGGGTGCGACCCCCTTCCTGCTGCCGCTGATGCTGCAGGTGGCGTTCGGGCTGACGCCGTTCGAGAGCGGGATGATCACGTTCATCGGGGCGCTGGGCGCCATGTTCAGCAAGGTCGTCGCCGAGAGGGTGTTCGCCGCCTTCGGCTTTCCCCGCGTGCTGATCGCGGCCAGCATCGCCGCCTGCCTCGCCCTGGCTGTCAACGGCTTCTTCACTCCGCAAACGCCCCACATCTTCCTCTACGCGACGCTGCTGGTCAGCGGCGTGCTGCGCTCGATCTTCTTCACCGGCGTCAATGCCCTCGGCTTCGCCGACGTCGACGAAAAGGACGCCAGCCAGGCGTCGGCGATCACCGTGGTCGGCCAGCAACTCAGCGTCGCGTTCGGCGTGGCGGTGGCTGGTGGGGTGCTCGAGGCGAGTTCGCGGCTGACCGGCAGCGAACTATCGCTGGCCGATTTCCACATCGCATGGTTCGTGGTCGCCGGCGTCTCGCTGCTCTCGGCTATCCCGTTCCTGCGCCTGCCCAAGGATGCCGGCGCCGACGTGTCGGGCCACCGCGGTGCCATCACCAAGCCTGTCGAACCGGTCAGCTGATCCAGATGTCCTCGCTCCGCCTCACCCCGCTGATCCTCGCCGTCGCCCTGTTCATGGAGAACATGGACTCGACCGTCATCGCCACCTCGCTCGCGGCGATCGCCAGCGACATCGGCACCGAGCCGATCGCGCTGAAGCTGGCGCTCACCACCTACATGGTGGCACTCGCCATCTTCATCCCGATCTCGAGTTGGATGGCCGACAAGTATGGCGCCAAGACCGTGTTCCGCTGGGCGATCGTGGTGTTCATCATCGGCTCGGTGGCCTGCGCGGCGTCGGATTCGCTGCTCACCTTCGTCCTGAGCCGCTTCCTGCAGGGCATGGGCGGTGCGATGATGACGCCCGTGGCCCGCCTCGTGCTGGTGCGGGTGACGCCACGCAACCAGCTTGTTGACGCAATGGCGTGGCTCTCCATTCCAGGCCTCGTCGGCCCGATCCTCGGGCCGCCGATCGGCGGCTTCATCACCACCTTTGCCAGCTGGCACTGGATCTTCCTGATCAACGTGCCGATCGGTTTCCTTGGCGTGCTCGCCGTCAACAAGTACCTGCCCGAATGGGAGCGCAACGAACCCCGGAAGCTGGACTTCACCGGCTTCCTGCTCGCCGGGATCTGCTTTGCCGGGCTGGTGTTCGGCGTTTCCGTGCTGACCCTCCCTGCCCTGCCCGCCGCCTTCGGCTATGGCTCGATGCTGCTCGGGGTGGTGGCGGCGGTTGCGTACTGGTTCCACTTCAAGCGCACCGAGTATCCGATCCTCGACCTGCGGCTGTTCCGGCAGCCGCTGTTCCGGCTGACGATGATCGGTGGCACGGTGTTCCGCCTCGGCACCGGCGCAATGCCCTTCCTGTTTCCGCTGATGCTGCAGCTCGCCTTCGGCCTCAGCCCCTTCGAAACCGGCATGGTGACCTTCGCCTCGGCGGTCGGCGCCTTCGCGATGAAGTTCGTGGCCGAGCGGATCATTGCGCGCATCGGCTTCCGCTCGGCGCTGATCCTGTCTTGCACCATCATCGCAGCGGGCGTCCTCGCCATGGGCATCTACTCGCCCGGCACGCCCGGCCCGATCATGATGAGCTTCCTCGTCATCACCGGCTTTTTCCAGTCGCTGTTCTGGACCACCACCAACGCCTTCATCTTCGCCGACGTGGCCGACAAGGATGCGGGCCAGGCGAACGTCATCGGCCAGGTAAGCGTGCAGCTGTCGCTTGCCTTCGGGGTGGCGCTCGGCGGCGGCGCGCTCGAAGGCTTCCGGCTTTTGCACGGCGGCGAGCCGCTGCTGGCCGATTTCCACTGGGCGTTCTGGATGATGGCCGCCATCACCCTCGCCTCGGCGCTGATCTTCCTCCGCCTGCCGAAGTTCGCCAGCATGAACAGCCACCGCACGCAAGGCGAAGCGGCGGAGTAGCTATTCGCGGTCGGGCGGGCGGTTGCCTTTGAAGCCGCGGGCCAGCAGATAGGTCTCGGCGGATTCGGCGCGGCTCGCCTTGGGCTTGGCATGGATGGTGGTGTCGAAGTGCTGCTTCAGCATGGCGAGCAGTTCATGCTCGGTCCCGCCCTTGAACACCTTGGTCACAAAGGTACCGCCAGGCGCCAGCACACGGATGGCGAAGTCGGCCGCCAGCTCGACCAGTTGCATGATCCGGATATGGTCGGTCGCCCGGTGGCCGGTTGTTGGCGCTGCCATGTCGGACAGGACCACGTTCACCTGATGCCCGCCCATCGCGTCGATCAGCGCCTGCGGGGCGTCGGCGTCGTTGAAATCCTTCTTGAGGATGATGACGCCGTCGAGCGGATCCACATCGAGATAGTCGATGCCGACGATCAGCGGGTTGGCATTGGTTGACCCCACGATCGGTGCCGCCACCTGCGACCAGCCGCCCGGTGCAATCCCCAGGTCGACGATACGCTGCCCCTTCTTGAACAGATGATAGCGCTCGTTGAGTTCCATGATCTTGAACGCGGCGCGCGACCGGTAGCCCTCGGCCCGGGCCCGCGCCACATAAGGATCGTTGAGCTGCCGCTGCAGCCACAGCGTCGAGCCGATCTTCCGACCCTTGGCGGTCTTCACCCGCACCTTGAGATCAGTGCCGGAACGCCGGCCGACCCCCTGTCCCGTGCCTTTTACCTTCACGGTCAGCCCTTTCCGCCGCGGCCGGCGCGCTCGGCGCGGTCCGCATCGATCAATGAAATGAGAATGCCCTCACGGAGGCCGCGATCGGCGACCCTCACCCGCTCGGTCGGCCATTCACGGCGAATGGCCTCGAAAATGGCGCAGCCGGGCAGCACCAGGTCGGCGCGGTCCCGGCCGATGCAGGGATGGGCGACGCGGCGGTCGAAGGTCATGCCGAGCAGCGCCGACATCGTCGCATCGATTTCCTCGCGCTTCATCCACAGGCCATCGACCTTCTGCCGCTCGTAGCGCTCGAGCCCGAGGTGCAGGCCGGCGAGCGTGGTGACGGTGCCCGAGGTGCCGATCAGGTGCACCGGATGCTCGGCTATCATCTGCCGCAACTTCTCGCGGCCGCGGAACTGTCGCAGGTGCCCGGCGACAAAGGCCACCATCGCCTCGAACGAATCCGGCGTCACGTCGACGCCGCCGAATTTTTCGGCGATCGACACGACACCCACCGGCAACGACTGCCAGGAGCGGATCGAGGCCGCCATGCGCCCGGTACGCCGCGGCCGGCCCCCGCGAAAGTCGAGCCAGGCAAGCTCCGACGAGCCGCCGCCGATGTCGAACATCAGGGCGCCGGAGGAGCTCTCCTCGATCAGGTCGGCACAGCCGGTGACGGCCAGCGAGGCCTCGGTCTGACGGTCGACGATCTCCAGCTTCAGCCCGAGGTCGCGCTCTACCCGGGCGATGAACTCCTCGCCGTTCGCGGCGGCGCGGCACGCTTCGGTGGCGATCAGCCGCATCCGGGTCGGCTCATGCTCGCGCAGCTTGTTGCGGCAGAGGCGCAGCGCCTCCATCGTCCGCTCCATCGCCGCGTCGGACAGGCGGCCGGTGGTCGACAGTCCCTCCCCCAGCCGGACGATGCGGGTGAAGCCATCGAGCACGCGAAAGCTCGACTCGTGCGGCCGGGCGATCAGCAGGCGACAATTGTTGGTGCCAAGGTCCAGCGCCGCATAAAGCGGGCCACGCGACCGGCGCGGGGGATTTCCAGCGGGGTAGGTCCGCCGCTCCGACCCGCCTGATTCCGGTTGCCCCCCGGCCCTTGCGGTCTTCTGGGCCGGGCCTTGGCCCTGCCCGTCACGGTGCCGCTCGACCCCATCGGGCTCGGATACGGCGGCGGACCGATCGGAATCGGTCAACCTTCAACTCCATCTCCCGCGCGGTCGCACCTGCCGGCCTCGGCCGGGGGCGCCCGCAAACGGGTCTATTTCAGTTGAGGTTGAAGGTAGAGGAAGGCAGCGGCAAGCGCAACGCCACAATTGGCCCGCGCCCTCCCTCGGATGCGGCGCAGCTTGAGCGGCCGGCAGAACGCGCCAGAGCAGCGTTTCAGCTCCGTCGCATCCCCCATCAGGCATGCCGTCGCTGCGAAAGGTCGCCGCTGGACAAATATCCTTGGCCCAACCGTCACAAGAGGTGTTGATCCCGCCGAAGTTTGTCGCTAGAAGGCGCACCGAACGCGATGAGCCACGGCTACCGCGTTTCCAGGCCAGCGCTTGGGGAATAGTTCAATGGTAGAACTACGGACTCTGACTCCGTCAATCTTGGTTCGAATCCAGGTCCCCCAGCCAAATTTTTACCCCAGCCAAATTTTTACCCCAGCCAAATTTATGCCCAGCCAAATTTGGTTCTTCGATAAAATTCAAACGCCCATTCATCAACGCCCCGTCTCCCGCTGACACCACACCTTGTTTGTCCCCGTGCAGGATCGCATATATTTTATCTATACTCAGACTCCGCTGAAACACGAAAATTGCTTGCCAC
>CAMDAL010000218.1 GCA_945888565.1 Devosia equisanguinis
AGCACCATGGCCACCTGCTCGCCGAGCGAATCCTGCGTCACGTCGCGGACGTCGTAGCCGCCAACCGTCACGGCGCCGTCCCAGACGTCGTAGAAGCGGTGCACCAGCGACATGCAGCTCGACTTGCCCGAGCCGGTGGGGCCGACCAGCGCGACGGTTTCGCCCGGATTGACGCGGAAGCTGACGTTGCGGAGCACCGGCTGGCCCTTGCGGTAGCCGAAGGTGACGTTCTTGAACTCGACCGACCCGTCCATGTCGTAAGTGAGCTTCTGCGCGTCGGGCTTGTCCTCGATGCTCACCGGCACGTCGAGCACTTCGACGATGCGGGTGCCGGACGACATGGCCCGCTGGAACACCGAGTACTGCATGGTGAGCGAGCGGATGGGGTCGAAGAAGCGCTGGATGTAGAACAGGAACGCCACCATGACGCCGACATCGAGCTCGCGCCCGAGCACCATCTGGCCGCCGACAACGATGACCGAAGCCATGGAAATGCCGGTGAGGGTGTCGACGATCGGCACCATTACCTGCGCGAACTTGGCGGCGCGCAGGTGGGCCTTGAGGTTGGCTTTCGCCTTCTCCTCATAGAGGTGAAAATTCACCTGCTGGCGATCGAGGCTCTGCACGGTGCGGACGCCGTTGATGCCCTCGGCGAGGGCGCCATTGGCCGACGAGTTGGTGTGGTGCGCGGCCATGAAGCTGACCTTGGCCGGCGGCAGCCAGAACAGGCGCACGATGAACAGGATCGGCATGGTGGCCATGGTGACGAGGCCGAGCATCGGATCGAGCCACAGCAGCACGCCGATGATGCCGAAGAGGAGGACGATATCGCCGACCGACAGCACCGAGGTTTCGAGGAACTCCTGCATGGAGTTCACGTCGCCCATCAGGCGCGACATCAGGCGGCCGACTTCGGTCTTGTCCATCCAGCCCAACGACACGCGCTGCAGGTGGGCGAACATGGCACGGCGCATGTCGAACAGCACGTTCTCGGCGGCCTTGCCGACCACCGTTTCCTGCACCCACGACGAGACGAAATTGATGGCGATGAGCCCGGCAAACCCGGCGATGCACCAGAGGAGCACGACGCGGCCGCCGCCGCCCTGCGCCATGCCGTGGTCAATGGCGTAGCGAATGACCAGCGGGAAGGCGAGCGAGGTGAGCGTGAACACCAGCACCGCCGCGACCGACACGTAGATCTGGCTCTGGTAGGGCTTCACGAAGGCCCAGATGCGGCGCACGATCTTGGGATCGTAGGCCTTGCCGAAGACCTCTTCCTCGCGATCGAGGCTGGAGCCGACCACGGCGCGCGGCGGGCGGCGGCGGCGATCTTCGCTGTCGTCTTCGGTGTTGAGCGATGCCTCGGTCATTCGGCGGCCTCCAGCTGGTCGTCGCCAGGCTTGACCTGCAGGTCGTAGAGCGCGCGATAGCGGCCGCCTAGCGCCAGCAGTTCCTCGTGCGTGCCGCGCTCGACGATCGTGCCCTCGTCGAGGAACAGGATCTGGTCGGCATGCATCAGCGACGACAGGCGGTGCGAGATAATGATGGTCACCCGGTCCTTGGCGAACCGCTTCATCGCCGTGCGGATGCGCTGCTCGGTACCGGCGTCGACCGCGGCGGTGGAATCGTCGAACACCATGACGGACGGCCGCAGCATCAGCGAGCGGGCGATGTTGAGGCGCTGGCGCTGGCCGCCGGACAACGACACACCGCGCTCGCCCACGATGGTCTGGTAGCCGGTGGGGAGCCCGATGATGTAGTTGTGGAGCTGCGCGAACTCGGACGCGCTGGCGATGCGCGGGCCCTTCGCCCAAGGATCGCCATAGGCGATGTTGTTCTCGATATTGGTGGTGAACAGGAAGCTGTCCTGCTGCGCCACGGCCACCTCGGCGCGGAGGCTCTTGAGCGTGGTCGCCCGCACATCCTGCCCGTCGATGGTCACGCGGCCGCCGGTGACATCGTAGAAGCGCGGGATCAGGTGGGCGACGGTCGACTTGCCCGAGCCGGGCTTGCCGACGATGCCGATGGTCTGGCCGCGCCGGCCCTCGAACGACACGCCCGACAGCACCGGCCGGAACGGCGCGGACGGATAGGCGAAATCGACATTCTCGAACCGCAGCGTGCCCTCGGTGACCTTGAGCGGCTTGGCGCCCGGCTCGTCCTTGATCTCGATCTCGAGGTCGAGGAAGGCGAACAGCCGGTTGCCGCAGGTCGAGGCGCGGGCGAAGGAATTGACCAGGAGGCCGAGCTGGCGCACCGGCATCTGCAGGATGGTCATGAAGGTGAGGAAGGCGGCAAGCGTGCCGACCGACATCTCTCCGGTCATGACGCGCTCGCCGCCATACCAGAGCACCAGACCCATCGAGATGAAGAAGCTGATATTCATCACCGAGGTCGAGTTGACCCGGATCTTGACGCGCTCGTGCGTCAGCTCCATCGCTGCGTCGGACGCAGCACTGTATTTCTTCATCTCGTGCCGGGCGCCGGCGAAGGCGCGGACGACGCGAATGCCGCCGAGGTTCTCTTCCATCACCCGGCTGAGGTCCTGCAGCCGCTCCTGCAGCGTCAGCCAGGTAGCGCGCAGCTTGAGCTGGGTCACCGAGGAATTGACCGCGACGAAGGGAGCGAAGCTGAGGGCGAAGATCCCGAGGAGCCAGTCGGTCGAGATCAGCATATAGGCGCCGACGCCGATCAGGGTGCCGAGCAGGATGACTCGCAGCAGGCCGGTGGCAACGAACATGCGCACGCCCTCGAGATCTAGCATGCCCACGGTGATGAGATCGCCGGTGTGGACCCTGTCGTGGTAGGAAAAGCTCAGCCGCTGGATCTTCTCGTAGACCGCGAGGCGCAGCTCATAGGCCGTGTGATGGCCGACCGCTTCGCCGTAGTAGTTCATCGACATCGTGAACAGGCCGCGCAGCACTGCGACGACCAGCAGGGTGATGGCGATGGTCCACAGCGCATCGACCGACCCGGCTCCGCCATCGAGCACGCCCTCGGCGCGATCGACGGCCTGGCCGAGGAGGACCGGCGTCCACAGCTGCAGGCCCGAGGAGATGAAGCACGATCCGATGGTGATGATCACCATCCACGGATGCCGCCACGTGAGGGCCATGATGCGCCACAGCGTGGTGCGGCCCTTGGCCTGCTGCACGGCACGCACGTGAACCATTGCATCGCCGGGAGAGTAGGCGCTGCGTGGAGCTTCCGAGCTCAATTTGGGTGTCCCGACATCGCAAATGGTGAGCCCTCACCGCAACTTGCGGCGGCCGGACCCGACCCGGTAGTGAACCAGAGGAATGATTTTTCTTTGAGCCTGATTTGCGTTCGGTTCAAGGCACATATGCGCAGAACGGCCCGTGACTTTCGTCGTACTTGCAACGTTGCTGGCCGGCGCTCGCTGCAACCGGGCACCGATGCAGGCGTTGAACCATCAGGTAGTCGAGGTCAGAGATGAACGAGCACCACCATCACGACCCCGTCGAGGACGAGGGCTTCATCGAAGCGGTGCGGAAAACCGCCTACTTCCTATGGGAGCAGGACGGCAGGCCAGACGGCCGGCACGACGAGTATTTCCTGCTGGCGCTGGAACAGCACCGGCGCGCGCGGGAGTATGACCGCTGGCTCGAGGACGGGCCGGAATGAGGTGGCGCTGAGCGCCGACCGCACTACAGCGCGTTGCGGCGGGTCTTGGGCGAGAACACCGTGAGCAGCACGATCCAGCAGTCGAGGAAGATCGACCAGTTGTCGATGTAGTAGAGATCGTGCTCGGTACGGCCCTGGACCCGCTCGAAGGTGGAGGTTTCGCCACGGAAGCCGTTGACCTGCGCCCAGCCGGTGATGCCGGGCTTGATGCGCTGGCGGTGGGCGTACTGGGCGAGCTGGTGGCCGAACTCGTCATCGTGCATCAGCGCATGCGGGCGGGGGCCGACGAGGCTCATTTCACCGCGCAGCACGTTGATCAGCTGCGGCAACTCGTCGATCGAGGTCTTCCGGATGAAGGCGCCGATGCGGGTGATGCGCGTGTCACCGGCGCGGACCTGCGTCATCTGCCGGCCCGACTCGGCGACCGTCATCGAGCGGAACTTCCAGATGTGGAAGGTCTCGCCGTTGAAGCCGCGGCGCTCCTGCCGGTAGAAAACCGCGCCGGGGCTGTCGAGCTTGATCCAGAGCGCGATCACGGCGAACAGCGGCGCCAGCAGCAGCAGCCCGGCGACCGCGCCGCACAGGTCGAAGGCGCGTTTGAGGAAAACCGCGCCATCGCCCATTGGCTTGCGCAGGAAGCGGACCGCGTTGTTCGGGCCGATCGGCACGACATCGAGGAACTTGAACGTCGCGTTGTCGGTCGCCGGGGCGCAGATGGCGTTGATGGCGAAACGCTTCAGCCCGGCCGAAAGCCGCTCGAGGCGATCGACATCGCCGATGCCGCCCACCAGCACGAGGTTTTCGGCGCCCTCCGTCAGCCACCGCTGCGCGAACTCGACCAGCGCCGCTTCGTCGATGCGGCCCTGACCGTCGCGGACATCTTCGAGATAGAGTGTGCCGGAAAGCTGGTAGCCGGCCCTCCACAGGTGACCGTTGTAGAGGAACCGCACCACATCGGTACGGTCGCCGACCACCGCCACTTTCTGGTACTGCAGCCGCCCTGCCCTGATGCGCCCGGCGAGGGCCGAGTAGGCAGCATTGCGGGTGACCAGCAGCACCGGAATGCCGAGCAAGTACGAAGCGGTGAGGGAGACGCGCGACAGTTCGTTGGCAAGACCCAGCAGGAAAGCTGCGAACAGCGCCACCGCGAAGGCGGCCGTCCAGCTCAGCGCCGCGTCGGCAATGACCGACTGGCCCGGCGTGGTACGCGACAGATACTTGCCCGCCGTGAGGAAGCTGAGGCCGGCATAGACCGTACCGACCAGCGTCGAGTAGCCGGCGTAAAGACCATAGGGCACGTTACTGAAGGGCACCTGCATGGACAGGTGATAGGCGATCGCCGGCAACAGCATGACGAGGCTTGCGGTGGCGCCCTCGCCCAGCGCCAGGGCCCAGCTCAGCGAAGCGCTGCTGGCGACCTGTCGCGGGAAGCGCCGCCGCTCGATCCGCCCAGGGTAGCCGACCTGTTCCTCAACCATGAGAAATTGCCTCAAATTGTTGGCAATGCTGGAGTTTTCCAGCCCGCGGGTGTTGGCTAGCACGCAGCGTGGGGAGTCGCGACGGCGCGGTAAAGAAGCGGTTAACGGCACCGCCGCCCTGACCGTGCCGGCGTTAAGGATGACGGAAGGACGATCGGGCGCGGCTGCAGGACCCATGTTAAGACCCCGTTAACTGCGGAGCCTGCCATGTCCTTTCGTCCCCTGTCCGTCGCCATGCTCGCCGCCAATCCGGCGCTGGCCGGGATTCTCGCACGGGCGCTCGAAACCGACGGCGGGCACAAGGTGGCGACGTTCGAGGGCATCGAGGCGCTGACCACCTACCTGCGCCTCACGCCGGTCGACATCGTGGTGCTCGACACCGAACTGCCGGGTGCCCCGGCCATCGACATTGCCCGTGGGTTGCGCGCGCACCTGAAGCTCGCGAGCGACGATTTTTCGATCATTGCCCTGACCCAGACCCCCGCACCGTTCCATCGCCCGTTGCTGGCGGCGGGTATCGACGCGGTGCTGCAAAAACCGGTGAGCCCGGCCCGGCTGCTGGCGACAGTGGACAGCCTCACCACGCCCGAACGCGAAGTGGCGATGGCCAACGGGCCGATGGTGCAGGTGTTCGAGGGTTCGCACAGTGCCCCAACGCGCGTAGGCAACATCATCCCGCTGTTCGGCGAAGGCCGCCGGCCGCGCTGAGCTGCCTGCCAGGCCACGTGCTTCCTGCGTTCCAGACGTGACAGCGTTGGAGTTGGGGCGTTCGCAGCGGCCCACCCAAACCACTGATTCAAGACTTCAGCAACGCCTCGTAGCGGTCGGCGATCATGTCGATCTTGAACTCGGCGGCGCGGGCTTTCAGCACTTCGGGCGCGATCGGGGTGTCGAGGGCGCTGGCCATTGCAGCAGCGAGGGCGGTGGCGTCGCCGACGGGGACGAGAGGGCCGAGGGCGCCGTGCTGAAGGATCTCGCGCGGGCCGTGCGGCGCATCGGTGGACACCACCGGCACCCCGGCGGCCATCGCCTCGATCAGCACGTTGCCAAAACCTTCAGAAACCGACGACAGCGCGAACAGGTCGGCGACGGCGTAGCAGGCGGCCGGCTCGTTGACGTAGCCGGGGAACAGGGTGGAGCCGGCGATGCCGAGGCGGGCCGCTTCGGCCTCGAGTTCGGATCTGAGCGGGCCGTCACCGAAGACGACGAGGCGGGCCGGCCGCGTGGCCCGCAGCTGCGCGAAGGCGGCGAGCAGCGTCCTCTGGTCCTTGACCGGGGTGAGCCGACCGGCCGTGACGATGACCGGTCCCTGCCCCAGCGCCGCGAGTTCGGCGTGCCACGGATAGGTTCGGGTCGGGGCATCATGGATGCCGGGTGGCAGTGGGTTGTGGATGACAGCGATCTTGCGCTCGGGGGCGCCTCGCGCCGCCAGATCGCGACCGATGCCGGCCGACACCGCGATGAGCCTGGTGGCTCGGGCGGCGACCAGCGCTGCAAGCCGCGCCGCGACCTTCGAGCCGAAATCGGTCGACGGGATCGAGGCGGCTGCGTGGAAGCTCGGGAAGAACTTCGCCGATGACAGGCCGAGGTTGAGCGCCAGCGTGGTGACGAGGTTGGCAAACTCGGGGCCACTGAATACCGCATCGGGCCGCTGCCGGCGGTAGAACTGCGCGCTGCGCCACAGGCCCACGAGGGTGCGCGGCTTGCCGAAGCCGTCACCAGCAAGAGGGATGCCCAGGTCGACGAGGTGCACGGCATCGGAACGCAGTGCGGCGTTCGGGCCCTGGGCGTTCCAGGTGAACAGCGTGACATGGTGGCCACGCGCGGCGAGCGCATTGGCCATCAGCACGAAGACACGCTCCGCCCCGCCGCCCCCGAACGTCGGGACGTGGAA
>CAMDAL010000219.1 GCA_945888565.1 Devosia equisanguinis
CCACGCCGACGAAGAGGCCGAGGCCGACCTGACCGGCGACAACCGGATCATGGCCCTGCTGGCCGAGCGCGCATTCGTGAAGGAGGCCATCGGCAAGTACGGCAAGCTCACCGACGCTCTCGACGCCGAGATCAAGTCCAAGCTCGGAAACGCCACCGTCGCCCACCTCCCGGGCGGCCGGAAGATCACGTGGCGATCCTCGAAGCGGGAGGGGTTCTTCGTCGGCCCCAAGACCGTCCGCGTCCTCAAAGTCCCCAACCCGAAGGAGTAGCCAGGTGCTGCAGACCCGCATCCCCATCGCCGAGCAAGTGTTCGGCCACAACAAGGCCCCGATGGCCGAGGTGCTCGGCCTCGACTTCGCCGAGCTCGCCCGTGACGCCGCGGCGCTGATCGAGGCCGCCAGTAAGCTGCCGAAGTCGATCAAGACCGACGCCGAGCTCGGCGACTTCGGGCATGTCGTCACGAAACTCCGGGCGCTGGCCTCGACCGTAGACGGCACCCGCAAGGACGAGGGCAAGCCGCTGCTCGATGCCACCCGCGACCTCAACGGCTTCTTCAACGAGCTCAAGGCCGGCCTCGACGAAGCCCGCGGCACGCTCGAAGGCGTCGCCTCCGACTATCAGCGGGCGAAAGAGGCCGCCAAGCGGGCCGAGGCCGCCGCCGCCGCCCGGAAGCTGCGCGAGCAGGAGGACGCCGCCCGCGCCAAGGCCGCTGAGAGCACCGGCACCACCGCCGCGCGGGCCGAGGGCAAGGCCGACAATCTGGCATCGGCCGCGGAGCGCCACGAGGCCGACGCCGCCGCCAAGACCGCCGATCTCGTCCGGACCACTGTCGGCGGCGTCACCGTCTCGGCCAAGTCCGTCTGGACCTTCCGGATCGACGACTATGCCGCGCTGGAGGCGACGATGGGCCCGCTTGGTCCGTACTTCACCGAGGACGCGGTGAAGGCGGCGATCCGCTCCCTCATGAGGCTTCGGAAGGGCGCCGTTGCGCTGCCCGGCGTCGCGATCATCGAGGACACCAAGGCCACCATCCGCTGACCCCACCACCCCCGCCAACAGGAGAAACCAAGTGGCAAGCAAGACCGTCCAGGCGCTGAAGATCAGCGCCACCGTCGCCCTCGCACAGACCGCCCGGACCGCGGTTGAGGGCACCGTGCTCCCGGAGGAGCTCGATGGCGTGAGGATCGCCACCGCCAAGCTCCGGGTCACCCACGCCATCGTCGCCCGGTACGACGACCCCGCCTATTCCGCGGCGGCCACCGCCCGGATCGCCGAGATTAAGGCCGCCCTGTCCGACATGGGCGAGCTCGAAGCATGGCACGTCACCGCGGGCGCCGTGCCCGAGGCCGAGGCCGAGGTCGTCGAGATCGACGCCCCGGCGGCCGAGTAACCCCCCACCCCACAGAAGGAGGCCACCATGGCCCAGGAAGTTATGAACCCGGAGACGGGCGAGTTCACCGAAACCGTCGTCCAGCAGAGCCTCGCGGTGGCGCTGTCGCGGGCGGAGGTTGACCAGCAGGTCTCGACCGCGATGGCGTACCCCCGGGGCGCCCGCAAGGGCGGCCTGCGGACCATCGTCAACGCCATCACTGACCTCGCAACTCTCAGCGACGACGCGGCCGCCGAGTGCGTCTATGCCCTGCCGCGCGGCGGAAAGCCGATCAAGGGCCCGAGCGTCCGGCTCGCCGAGATCGTCGCCGGTCAGTATGGCAACTGCCGCGTCGGCGCCCGCGTGGTCCACGTTGACCGCTTCGAGAAGTATGTCGAGGCCGAGGGCATCTTCCACGACCTGGAGAGCAACACCGCCACGACGGCCCGGGTTCGCCGCTCCATCGTCGATAAGAGCGGGCGGGTGTTCAAGGACGACATGATCCTCGTCACTGGCAACGCAGCGGCCTCCATTGCCAAGCGCAACGCCATCTTGGGCGGGGTGCCGAAGGCGATGTGGTCCCCGGCCTACGAGGCGGCGCACGCCGTGATCGCGGGCGACATCAAGACGCTCGCAGTGAAGCGCGACGAGGCGATTAAGGCGTTCGCCATTTGGGGTGTGAAGCCCGAGCAGATCTTCGCCGCCCTCGAAGTCGGCGGGCTCGACGACATCGGGCTCGACGAGCTCGGCACGCTCCGGGCGATGTTCAAGTCGGTGAAGGACGGGGAGCAGAAGGTCGAGGAGTTCTTCCCGGCCATCGCCGACCAGACCAAGGCCGCGGATGCTGCCAAGGGGACCGCCGCCAAGCTCGGGAACATTGCCGCGCGGGCGAAGGACAAGGCCGCCGCCCCGGCCGGGGACAAGCCGGAGCCCAACAAGGCTGCACAAACGGCCGACACGGGCTCAGACGCCGCCGCCGGTACGGATACCCCGGCCGAGGACGCCACGGCCGCCACGGGGGCCACGTCGGGAGAACAGCAGGGGTCCGAGGATCAGGGCGGCGACGTCGTCGATCCCGACGCCTCCGACGCGCAGGACGACGAGGACGGCGACGAGGCCCCGGCCTTCACCGCCGGACAGATCGACGCCGCCTTCGACAAGGGCGCCGAAGCCAAGAAGGTCGGCCGCAGCCGCAAGGCGACCCCGCCGGAGTGGAGGGAGCCGGGCGCCGAGCCGCTGATCACCGCTTGGCTCGACGGCTTCGACCGCGCCACGCGCGAATGAGAACCGGGGCGCGGGCTTCGGCCCGCGCTCCCCACCACACCGGGATTTGCACGATGAGCACGACGGACCAGATCAACAAGACCATCGGGACGAGGATCGCCGCCCTGCGCCATGCGCGCGGGATGACGGCGGCCCAGGTCGCCGAGTTGGCCGCGATGTCGCAATGGCGACTGACGCGAATTGAGAACACCCGGAGCGAGGCCACGGCCGCCGAGCTCGTCAAGGTCGGGGTGGCGCTGGGCGTTACGTCGTCGGTCATCTGCGGCGAGGAGAGGTTCTCCGAGTTCATGGACCGGGTCGGGGCCGCGCAGGCCGAGGCGGGTGCGCGATGAGCAACTCCGTCGACAGACTTTTCCTGGCTCTCGAACACGCCGCCGCCGCCGGGGTTCAGCGGCCACGGATGCGGTTCACCGGCATCACCGTGAGCCTCTCCTTTTCCGGCGCCGAGATTTACGTCAACTCGGCAATCGACGGCGCCTACCTCGGCAAGATCGTCGGCAACGGCTTCAGCAAGGGCTCCAAGTGCGACGCGGGGCGGGCCGCCTCGGTGTTGGCGGTCATGTCCGACCCGCTGGCCTACGCGGTCGCCTACGGTCGTGAAACTGGCTCTTGCTCCTGCTGCGGCCGGGAGCTCTCCGACCCGATCAGCGTCGAGCGCGGCGTTGGGCCAGTCTGCCTCGCGAACTACAGGCTCAGTGACCTCCCGGTCGGGGCGACCCCGCCCGAGCTCGTGGCCGAGGAAGCCTCGTTCGCCGACCCCGGCGGGAGCCTCAGCTTCTCGCCGCAGCAGGAGCAGGCAATCCGCGCCGTCAAGGCGTGGCTCGCCGACCCGAACCGCAAGCCGTTCTTCTACCTCGCCGGATACGCGGGCACCGGCAAGACCACGCTGGCCAAGCTGCTCGCCGCCGACGCGGGGAAGGTTGTGTTCGCCGCCTTCACCGGCAAGGCCGCCCTCGTCCTCGGAGGCAAGGGCTGCTCGCCCTCCTCGACGATTCACTCGCTGATCTACCAGCCGAAAGAGGACGCCTCCGGGATCGTCCACTTCGTGCTCGACCTCGAAGGCCCGGCCAGCGAGGCCGACCTGATCGTGGTCGACGAGGTGTCGATGGTCGGCCCCGACCTCGGCAAAGACCTGCTGAAGTTCGGCAAGCCGGTCCTCGTCCTCGGCGATCCCGCCCAGCTGCCGCCGGTCGGCGACGAGGTGGGCTTCTTCACCAAGAACACCCCGGACTTCATGCTCACGGATATTCACCGGCAGGCGGCCGACAACCCGATCATCCGCATGTCGATGATCGTCCGCGAGGGCGGGAAGCTGCCCTACGGGGAGTATGGCGACAGCCTCGTGATCCGCCGCGACCAGCTGGGCCGGAATATGGTCCTTGGTGCCGACCAGGTTCTCTGCGGCACCAACAAGACCCGGCGCTCGAAGAACGCCCAAATTCGTCAGCTCCTCGGCCGCGAGGGATGGTTCACCGAGGGCGAACGCGTCGTCGGGCTCAAGAACAACAAGGAGAAGGGCTTCCTGAACGGCTCGATGTGGACGGTGCAAGAGGTCGACTTCAGCGACACCGAGGAAAGCCAGCTCGTCCTGTTCCCCCTCGACGCCGGGATGGCCAAGACACCCGTCGAGGTCAGGACAAGCCACCTCTGGATCGAGGGTCGGGAGAAGGAGCTCCCCCCCAGCGAGGCCCGCGAGTACGACCCGGTGGACTACGGCTACGTCCTGTCGGTGCACAAGTCGCAGGGCTCGCAGTGGAACAGCGTCGTCGTGCTCGATGAGAGTTTCGTGTTCAAGCAGGACGCCGCGCGGCATCTCTATACCGCGATCACGCGGGCCGCCGAACGCGTCATCGTGGCGAGGTAGCGGAAATGGAGCGCAGCCGCATCGACGCGCTCGCCCGGCTGGCCAATGCGCCCGACCTGATCGGGCGCGGCCGGGCCATGGCGAAGTCCGGAAAGGGACGCTAACGATGGCCAGTCTTGACCCGGCGATCCTTGAATTTGTGCGGGCGATGGCGCGGGCCGACGCCCGCCGGGATATGGCCGCCGATCGGGCCGGGATGGATGAAAGATGCAACGCGCCGCCCTCTACGCTCGGTTCTCGACCGACCTGCAGTCCGAACGATCCGTCGACGATCAGCTTGCCCTCTGCCGGGAATATGCCGCGCGGCAGGGCTACCGCCTCGCGGGGGACTACTTCGACAAGGCCCGCTCGGGGGCGTCCATCTTCGGACGCGACGGTCTACTTCGCCTCATGGATGACGCCAGAGCGGGCGCATTTGAGGTCGTTGTTGTAGAGGCGCTGGACCGCCTCTCGCGCGACCAAGAGGACTTGGCCGGGCTGTTCAAGCGGCTGTCCTTCGCCAACGTCGAGATCATGGCGGTGCACGACGGCAAGGCCGACGCCATGCAGGTCGGCATCCGGGGCCTCGTCTCGACGCTGTTCCTCACCGACCTGAAGCACAAAATCCGCCGGGGGATGCATGGCGTAGTCCGCGATGGGCGTCACGCGGGCGGCAAAGCCTACGGCTACCGGCCGACGCCGGGACAGCCGGGGGTGATGGTGATCGACGAGGCCGAGGCGGCCATAGTGCGCCGCATCTTCGCAGAGGCGCTCGCCGGGCGCCGGGGCCGGGAGATCGCCGCGGGCCTGAACCGGGACGGGATCGCCCCGCCGAGGGGCGCCCATTGGAACGCCAGCACCATATCGGGCAGCGCCTCGCGCGGCTATGGGATGCTTCGGAACCCGGTCTATGCCGGGAAGATCGTCTGGAACCGAGTCCGCATGGTCCGTGATCCCGACACCGGCAAGCGGATCAGCCGGACCAACGACCAGTCCGAGTGGCGCGAGGCCGACGTCCCCCACCTCGCGCTGGTCAGCAAAAAGGACTTCGACGCCGTCGCGGCCCGCCTCGAAGGGCGGTCGCGAAAACAGGCGGACGGGGAGTTCACGAGGCGCCCCAAGCGGCTCCTCTCGGGCATCCTGCGGTGCGGCTGCTGCGGCGGCGGGATGTCGATCAAGGACACCTACAAGGAGGCCGTCCGCATCCGGTGCACACGCTCGACCGAGAGCGGGGTCTGCTCGAACGACCGGACCTACCGGCTCGACCGGATCGAGGCCACGGTCCTCCGTGGGCTCAAGGAGCAGCTCGCCCACCCCGAGGCCCTGACAGAGTATGTCCGGGTCTACCGGGAGGAGCGTCGCGAGGAGAGCCAGCGGGTGTCGCGCGACCGCGGGAAGATCGAGCGGCGGATCGCCGACCTCACCGGCCAGATGGAACGGGCGATGTCCCTGTTCGTCCGCGGGGTGATCCCCGTCGAGACGGTTGAGGCGCAGTATGGGCCGCTGGACGCGGAGCGGAAGCAACTGCAGGCCGAGTTGGCCGAGCAGGACGCCCCGGCGGCCATCGAGCTCCACCCGCATGCGGTGACCAAATACAAGGCCGCGGTTGATGATCTCGCTGGCCGGATGGCGACGCTGGACGCCCGGGCCGACGCCGAGACAATCGCGGCGTTCCGCGAGTTGGTCGACCGGGTGGTAATCATCGACGCGCCCAACAATGCGGTGGAAGTTCAGGTGATCGGGCGACTAGCCGCCATCCTCGGGAACGACGCCGAGATTTTCGGGGGAGCGATGGTAGCGGAGGAGGGATTTGAACCCCCGACACACGGATTATGATTCCGCTGCTCTAACCAACTGAGCTACTCCGCCCCGGTACGCGGGTGGCAGAGCCGACCCTTGGGCGCGGCGCCTTATTAGGTTTGGGTCGGGTGGGTGTCAAGCACTGATGGGGGGCGCGTGGCCATCAGCGGCATGAGCCAGCAGGTGACGGCGCCTTCGCCGATCTCGCCACGCCAGCAGAGCCGTATCGCCGGGACCCTTTCGCCGAAGCGAGGCGACACCCACCCGCCATCGAGCCGATCCTCGCCTGTGGCCATGGTTACCGCGTCCGTGGGAAAATCGATGCGGAGCAGGCGGTCGGTGCCCCGGCTCACCGTAACCGACTTGCCGGCGCTGCTCGCCATCAGCCCCGGCGCCAGCTGGAACACCAGTTCGGCGGGGAGCGGCGGGCCGCCGAGCAACTGGTCGGTGACGGAAATCCTGCCCGGCTCGATCTGCAGCGTGCGCTGCACAATGCGTCCGAAGCGGCGGCGGTAGCCGTCGTGCGTGGCGCGGAGCCAGGGGTGAGGGGACGTGCCGCTCTCCTCGAGCCGCGCGTGGGCCCTCTCCGACCAGTTGAACGGGCCGGACATCGTGCTCTGGCTGGTGCCTTCGAGGTTGAGTGTGTTGTGGGCCGGCGTCGAACGGAACCAGCGGCGCCACTCGCCGCCCGAGCCATAGAGATACGTGCCCG
>CAMDAL010000220.1 GCA_945888565.1 Devosia equisanguinis
GGGGCAGGATGCGGGGCCGACCGTTACGCCGCCGCTGCGTCAGCGGGATGAACACGCGGGTCGTGTCGTTCGTTTGCGTCATTCTGCGGCCTCCAGATGCGTGCTGTCGGCCAAGTCCCGGACCAGCGTGGTGATGCCGTTATTGCGCAGGTCGACTGCCATGCCGCCTGGACCGACCGTGACCCTGTCGACGAGCAGCCGCACAATGCGCGCCTGCTCTGCCGGATAGAGCGCATCCCAAAGGTCGTTGAAGCGATGGAGCGCGACGACGATCGCCCGCTCGTCCATGGACGCACCTTCGCGCTGCTGCGCCTCAACCACCCGCGCGGCAATCTCGGGCGACCCAACAATCCGCCGCATCTCGGCGATGACGGCCCCGTCGACCATGGCGTCATCGGCGCAACGTAACCATCACCAAGACTGCGCTAGAGCCCCGTTTAAACGCCGACTGAAAGAGCGCCCACACTCGGTTCTTTGCAATAACCTTGAAAGGGTTGCGCCGCACCGCGGTCCAGTGGCGATTTCTACTCTCGCCCTCCTGCGCCCAAGCCAGTTTCCTCCGTTCGTCAAGGAGCAGTTGAGGGCTCTGCGCAGGGATGAATGGACGATCTCATTCTCTGTCTTGTCGCGCTTCTGAACCAGAAAAGCGCTGCAACGCTTCCTCGAAGCGCTCTAGCGGCGCGACAACAACAGCCCTGTCACAAGAGCGGACAGCATGCTGTTGCGCGACACAAGCTGGCTGCCAACCACCGGGTACTCGACAAAACCTTGCGGCACCTTCAGGGCGGCTTGCCCTAGGTCATTCAGCAGAACAACCGTCTTAGCGACCTCCGCCAGAGGCCCGCGCAGGTCGTATCGTCGTCCGGCGAGGCGCATGGTCGCGCTGGCGATGGCGGGGTCGCAAGCGAGACTGACCATGTCGTCCTTGTGACGCAACCGGGTCGCGGCGAGGTTCGCTGGCAGCGTGCCGCCGAACTCCGGCGAAGCCTGGATTGCCGCAATGGCGCTTTCCAGCGTGCCGACAGGCTGTCGGCAGAGTTCAACACCGCAGCGGACTATGGGATCCTCGCCGGGATCGAAGTCTAGCGGCAGGCCGCAGGCGATGAAAAGGTCTGTCTTTCGCCGGTTCTGTTGGAGCGCCACCGCGGCAATGATGGCACCCCAGTGCAGTCCCAGTATCCGAATGGGGCTATCCGCATACCGCTCGAGCACGAGGGCGGCACCTGCGACGACCGTGCGCAGATCATAGCGACGTGGCTCATCGAACCGGCCGGAATCGCCCCGGCCGATCATGTCCGGGCAGATGACCCTGATGCCGCGATGCGCCAGCACCGGGGCCAGTTCGGCAAAGTCGAGGCCATTGCCGATGAACCCGTGGAAGCACAGCAAGGTCTGCTCCGGCACTCCGGCGGGCAGGAAGGTGCGCACATGCACCGGAAGCCAGTCCGGTCCGAACTGCAGCAGCAATTGCTCCGAGACAACCCGAAGATCGGCGGGATCAGGCATGGCGCGCAAGGATCGCTTCAAAAAGATGCGCGAGTTCACGCGTCCGGATGACCGGGTCGTGCGCCTGCCAGGAGGCGCGGGCTGCCGCAGAATGCTCGGCATAGTAGGCCGGGTCCTCGTCGAGACTACGCAGCGCTTCCACCCAGGGGATTGCCGCTGTCGGGGGGGGAATGAGCCAGTGGTTCTCGATCAGGGGGAGGGGCGGAGAAATCTGCAAGCCTGCGCCGCGCAGCACTTCCGGAATCCCGCCCCTGTCGCTGACCACCATCGGAATGCCGAGGGACGCCGCCTCGATGGCAACCCGGGAGCCACTCTCATGCCAGAGCGAAGGCAGTAGAAGAATTCTGGTGCGCGCGAAGACCCGCCCCATCTGCTTCTGCATTCCGACCGTCTCAACATTGTTGAACCGGGTGAAGGTCATGCCAGTCCGTTGGGTCGCCGCCGCCAGGGTTGCCCGGCTTTCAACGACAAGGAACTTGAGTTGCGGGGCAACGCGGGCAGCGAGTTCGGCAATGCGATAGAACAGGGTCACGCCTTTTTCCGGGGCGGGATTGACGAAGGTGACCCGATCCCGTGGACCGGATTCGTCGGGTAGGGCGGGCGGCGCAACAAACTTGCCGATCGGCACGGCCTGCAAGCCCAGTCGCTCCCGGTACAGTTCCGTGGTCGCTTGCGTATCGGTCACGACCTGATCGATGTGGTCGAAGCTAGCAAGCCGCTTGTATCCGGGATTGGCAAGATAAAACACCGTCTTGACCCCAGCGCCGCGCGCCGCTTCTGTCACGAGCTTCTCGCACAGCCCCGCGCCGTAAGTGATGAAGATGTCCGGGCGGAACTCCCTGACAAAGGCTACCCCAAGCTTCGCTATCCGCTCTTCGTCGCTGCGGCTTTGATTAAAGCGTTTCAGGTGCGCCATCGGGACGACATGGTGCGCAGCGTTCTCGTCGGCAATTAGCCACGCAGACCCGACAGGATCATCCGAGGAGATTGGCCGGGCACCAAGGCCCTCGAGGGCAGCACCGCTGGAGCTTGCCGGTGGGACATCGAAGATCGTGCCACCGAAAGACGCCGCGACGTGGCCCTGCCGGCCAAGTTCGTTGAGAATGGTCCTCATCGATATGGCAGCACCACTCGACGGATCGACAACGCAGTTCGCGGAAAAGAACAATATGCGCATCGGGCTAGCGGGCCGCCGCGATCATCAGCCGCTGCCCTCCGCGTCGGCGCAGGCTCGCGGTCCACTCGAATTTCAGTGGGGAGAGATCAGCGAGCTTGACCTCGACCCGGTTGAGCAGCACCGCGAAGGCGGTCAACAGTTCGACGTTCCCAATGCGCACGCCGGCGCATATGCGTTTTCCGCCCCCGAAGGGCATGTGGCTCTGGGCGGCTGCGCCGTCAAGCCGGCCGGACTTGTAGCGCGAGAGTTGTACCTGGCCCGGACGTGGGAATGTCTGTGGGTCATGGTGCAGTCCTACAATGGACAGCATCAGCCGCTGGCCGGGTTCTATCTCAACGCCATCAACGGTGTCGGCCGCCACGGATATACGACCCAGCATCGGAACCGGTGGGAAAATGCGCATTACCTCGTCCCTGAATGCCGCAAGATCGGGGATCTGCTGCAACATTTCCAGTGAAGGCGGAGCGTTTCCAAGGACGCCACGCACTTGCTGCCGCAGATGCTTCTGCAGGTCGGGAGAATTTGCGAGCAGGAACAATCCCCAGACCATTGCTGCCGCCGAAGTGTCCAAACCGGCAAACAGCAACGCTGCCACCTCCGCCACGGGGTCAGATCCCTCGATCTCCATCTCGAAAATGCTCTTGAGCAGGCCGGACGCGCCGACCATGGCCCCCGACCGCTCGAGCGCTGCGGTGATCGATTGTGCGAGCCTGGCCCGGGAAGCGTCGGCAATCCGTCTTTCATTCTCATCATCCGGCGTGGACAGGCTACCAATATTCCAGCTCAGCTGCGAGCCGAAGCGCAGGACGTTGCGCAAGTCTTCGACAGTGTTCTCGATGTCGAGGCCGTGATCGCCAAAAGTGACATCCGCGATTACATCGCCAGTCGCGCGATTGAGAATGGGGTCGATGGCCACCGGACCCGGCCCAGCTGCCAGCAGGCGATCCGCCGCCCGCTCGAACGCGGTCACCGAAGCAGTGACGACCTCTGCGGGGCGCGCGCCCGTTATGTAGGGCTGCGAGATTGCCTGCAACTGGCGCCAGAGATCCCCATCGGTGGTGAAGCGAGATCTGCCAAACAGCATCTCGAAGCCGCCGAAATTCTTGAGATATTTGTCAGCGTTGGAGACGAGCACATGCCGAATGCGCCCCCGATCCTGCAAGAGCAGCAACCGCTCGCGGCCCGCGATCATTGTCACCGGCTGGCCAGGAAACTGACGCGCCAGTTCATAAAGAACCGACACCGTATCGTTGCGCCATGTCTCGCTGAGCGGTTCTGATTCAAGATTGATCTCAAGCATGGCCTGTCTCCAACGAAAACAGCCGCATCTCATCGATGCGGCTGTCCAGCCCGGCATTCGTGCCAGAAATCAGAAGCTCGAAACCAGCTTCACTGTCGGGCCGTAGCTGAAGCGCGACTCGCTTGACCCACCGGAGGCGTCGAATAAAGATATACCAGAGATGTTCTCGGCACGCACGCCAACAGTGAGAGTGGTCTGATCGTTAAGATACACATCAACACCAAGCGCGGCTTCGATATCGAAGATCGTACCCCACTCCTCTTCGAGACCCGGAACCGGCTGCGGAGAGGATAAGCCGCCGCTGAAAAGCGTCGCATCGAGCGTTGCGCGCTGCACGCCATAAATGGCCGATGCCGCCAGAAGGCCTGACAGGCCGAAATTGCTGTCGCCGAGCGCCATGCTGCCTTCGACGCCAACGCGCGGGCCCGCACCGATAAACTCGTTGTCGTAGTTGGTCTCCAAGCCCAAGCCGCCCGGACCACCACTTTGGTAGCCCAGCTTGTCGGAGGAGTCGTTGAAGTGCATCCCACGCAGACCACCGAACAGCCGAACGTTGGCCGAGTCGATTGAGGGACTGAAGCCAATCTCCAGATCAGCGGTCTGGAAATTGAAGGCGCTCTCCATCTCGGCGTAGCCTGACGACGGCCCGCCAGAAAAATCAACATAGGTGCTTGAGGGCACCTGCTGGGTGAAACCAAGCGCGATCTTCCAGTCGAGCGATTCATCGATCCGCTGGCCAATGGCTACCGAGCCGCGATAGGACACATTGTCCTGAATCTCGACGATCTCGCCGGCCGACCCGGCACTGCCCAGCTTGTCTTCGGCGACCGTATTTGCACCGAACATGCCGCCGCCTTCAACGGAGAGCGTATAGCCGCTCGGGCCCGCATCCTGAGAGACCGCAATCCCCGTCGCCGCCGCCAGGGAGGCTAGCGACACGGTACCAAGCAAGACTGGCTTAAACTTCATCTCAACCCTCATTTCTACGATTATTTCAAAATTATTGCGGATTCGGCAGCAAATCAACACCGCTAGACGCGTACGGAAATTTTTCGCAATTTGGCTGTGTCTTTTGCGTCACGCTTGAAATAGGCCCTGCGGCCCGGATTCAGCTCCCGTGCGCCGCGCATGAGGCGTTTCGTTATGGATTTCTCAACGCTTGCGACTATTGTCAGCACCGGAGCGTCCGCATCTTCGCCCTTGCGCCGAGTTAGTCCGCCTTCGTTGCGTTGCCATACCTCGGCAATCTGCGTGGTGGTCATCATCCATCCCGCATAGCCGACGATCTTCAGTCCATCGAAAGCGACTAGGTGGTGCTGGTCTCGCAATTGATGACTGAGCGCCTCGAGTAGCGTCCCCGTCTCAAAATGCGAGAAGGGCGGCCGCCGGCCGACAAAATCAATCACCAGCCCCAGGGCCTCGGGCGTGAGGTTCAGTTGCACTATGCGTACCGTGCTGTCGGTCACTGCAGTCCTTCCGAAGGTGTGTTGCGTCGCGCCGAATCGACTGAAATGTGATCAGTCAAAAATCGCGCGTCGCATTGCAAGATCGAAAGATGCTGGCCGCAAAGCGAGGCGAGCATTGGACTGGCACAGGGAAAGCTCCCCCAGAATAGGCCTGCCGACCAGTGGCACATAGAAATCCACCCGAATGCGATCAAACCGAGAGCCGATCTGCGCGGCTGCCGCAATTGCTGCGTCCCGTCCCTCAGCGGCTGGCAGGTCCATTGCGCTCGAGAACACCTGCCCCCTTGTGCCGTAGCCTGTCTCTCCCGTTATCTCTTGTCCATCCGGCAGGAAGTGCTTGAGGCCGACTTTGCGCTTGCCGTACTGGTCGACGCCGTAGCGCAGCGCCATCAGCCAGGCCGGCGTGCCGCGACGGACGACGATCTTCAATTCGTAGCCAGAGGAAATCTCTGCCGTCAGATCCTCCTCAAGGAAGAATCGCTGCTGGCCGATGGCGTACCACCATTCCCCCCAGCTCCAGCCATAGCGGACCCGCGTCATGCGCAGGGCCCACTGCTCGAGTTCGGCGCGCTCCTGCTCGGTCGGTGGCCAGGTCACCTGCCGATGGCCGGCGTTTCCGAGGTCGAGCTTCAGCCAGTACTTGCCGCTCGGCGCGGCGTCGTCCGCAGGCAGGGCAGTACCGACGCCAAAGCGCCGCGGGATACGAACAGAGCTCGTGTCGCCCAGAAAACTCTCTGCATCGAGCTTGCTCGCCGGGTTTGGCTGCATGGGAATGGGCTCGAAGAACTTCATCGCGAAGTAGAGATCCGCGCTTGTCGCACCGGGTCCGAGGTCTGGTAGCCGGTCGTGCGTGGAGAAGAAGACCTGCAGGGCAAGGCCCAAGGTATTCCAGAACGATGCCAAGGTGTACACATCGATGCCACGCGGACGGGGCCGCACTGACGGTGCCCGCGTCAGGTCCGGCCGCGTTGCGTCCAGCTGTTTCCAGAACGCGATCGAAATCTCGATCCAGTCAGTGTCTGCGCTGTGTGGGGGCATGAATATGGGCCTTCTCGATCGCCGCGTTGCATCCGCACTTGTAATCACTAGATGGGGTTACGGGCCCGCGCCGGAGCCGCTACCCATCTAGGTAGAAGGTGCTGTTCGTCGACCGGCTGTATCCTTGGTTTGTTCTAATTGAGCAGACCTCGGCATGCGATTGCGTTCTAAGGGTTTTAGCGGAACCATGCACCGGTCGGCAAGATTGTCTGGATCCTGACGCCTTGGAAGCTGGCGCCTACCTGCCCTCGAACGCCCGCCCCATCTGCTCCGCCCACGGCATGTACGTCGCGTCGATGAGTTCGTTGACCGACACCGATGGCGGGTCGCGCGAGATCACCAAACCTTCCAACACATCCGGCGACAGATAGGCAAGCCGTACCATGCGGCTGACGAAGCGGTCGGTGAAGCCTTCGGCCTTCGCAAGGTCATGAATCGTCGCTACCTCGCCGGCCTCGAGCCGCCGCCGCC
>CAMDAL010000221.1 GCA_945888565.1 Devosia equisanguinis
GGCAGCACCCAGAGCTGACGCAGCATGTCGAGCACCCGGTGTTCGGCGAACAGCGGCATCGAGACGAGGACGAGATCGACGCGGGTGCGGCGGGCAAACTCGATGAGTTCGGCGACGCCGCCGAGCTTGGCGACGCTGGCGACGGACTCGGGCGAGCGATCGTCGTTGCGGTCGTCGAAGACGCCGATCAGCTGGATATCGTCCTTGCCGATGGTGTCGATCGAGGCGATCAGCGACTCCGCATCCTTGCCGCCACCGACGATGACGGTGCGGCGGCGGAATTTTCCGGCCCTGGTCCAATTGCTCACCAGCAGGTGCAGCGCGGCGCGCCAGCCGAGGATGACGACGAGACCGACGGCCCAGAAGGCGGCGATCCACGAGCGGGACAGCGCTTCGCTGCGGTCGAACAGCAGCACCAGCGCGCCGAGCACGACGAAGGCGGCGGTCCAGCTGGCGGCCACCCGGGCGAACTGCTCGAGGCGAAGGCGGTAGGCAGCGACGCCGTGCATGCCCCAGCGGGCGATGAACACTTCGGCTACGGCAACGAGGCCCAGCGTCGTCAGCGCGCTGAGCAGCGTATCGCCACCGTTCAGCCCGAAGACGACGAGGCCGGTGACGGTGAGCAGGGCAATTTCCAGCGCCTGGGCGATGCCGGTGGTGACGGTGGCCGAGTAGGCGCGGTCGTACGGCTGGTCGGCGACCATGGCCGCGAGATCGTTGAGGGTGTTCGGCGCGGCGGGCTTGGCCGGCTGCGCAACGTGGTCGAGGACAGCCTGCTTGGGATCGAGATGGAACATGCTGGGGCTCGGGTCTAGCGGGTGGAGAGGGAAGGATGAGCCGCGGCCTGACCGCGACGGGCGGCCAGCGCTTCGCGGTAGAGCGCTTCAATGCGGTCGGTCATGTGGGCAACCGAGAAGCCGGCTCGGATGTGCGCGAGACGGGTGGCGGCTTCGCGGGCGGCAGCGTCAGGATCGTCGAGGAAGCCCCGCATGGCGCGGCCGAGAGCCATCGCGTCGGCGGCGGGAACGAGGCTCTGCACCGTCGGGCCGAAGATCTCGCTGATGCCGCCGACATCGGTGGCGATGACGGGGCGATTGGCCGAGGCGGCCTCGAGGATGACGTAGGGCAGCGACTCGGCGAGCGAGGGGACGACCGCGCAGCGGCCGAGGTGCAGGGTGGGGCGGGCCGGCTTCACGCCGAGCAGGGTGACGCGGGTTTCGAGCCCCAGGCGGGTGATCTGCGCCTTCACTGCGTCGAGGTCGGGGCCGCCACCGGCCATGACGAGGGTGGCGGGGCGGCCATCCGGAGCGCGGAGCGGCGCGAGGGCGTCGAGCAGGTATTCGATGCCTTTGACCGCGCGAAACTCACCGATGAAGACAAAGTCGGCGGCGTCGGGGGCGGGGATGATCGGCTCGAATTCTTCGGGCGTCAGGCCATTGTGGATGACGGGGGCCGGGCAGCGTGGGGCGGCGATCTGGTCGATATAGGCGGCCTGCGCGAAGGCGCTCTCGAACACGATGCCGTCGGTGGCCGCTGCCAGCAAGTGCTCGACCTGGCGGAAAGCGCGGCCGGCGACGGAGCCGGGAGCAAAGTTCAGCACGCCGCCATGCGGGGTGTAGAGCGCGACGCGCGAGCGGGCGCCGATGCGGGCCAAGCGGGCATTGAGGCCGCCCTTGGCGCCGTGGCCGTGCAGTACGTCGACCTCAAGCGCATCGGCGAGGCGGCGGACCTTCAGGGCCGAAAAGATGTCATCGGGGCCGAACATGCGGGGGATCGGCAGCGAGTGGATGCCGAGCGGGGCGAAGGGGCGGAGGCGATCCAGCCGCTCTTCGCTCAGCGCATCGGTGTGGAGGCTGTCTGCGACGATGCCGACCTGATGTCCGCGGTTGCTGAGTTCGCGCGTCAGGTCCTGGACATGGCGGAACAGCCCGCCGACGGGGGCGCGAAGGATCTGGAGGATACGAAGTGGCTCGCTCATGCCACCGGCTTACGCGGGCGGGAGTTGCCGAAGAGTTGCCGGCACCGGGCGGGTTGTGGCGATGGTGAATGGAGTGTTGGCTACAGCCACCGCTCCGAGATGACGATGGTGTCGCCGGGGAAGACGGGGAAGTCGAGGTTGACCGATCCCTTCACCATCTCCTCGCCCTGGCGGCGGTAGAGGATGGCCTTGGAGCGGTCAGCAGTGTCGGAGAAGCCGCCGGCGGTGCTGATCGCGGCGCGGATGCTCATGCCGTAGACATAGGGGAACTGGCCGCCGTTCCTGACCGCACCCTGGATGTAGAACGGCCGGTAGGTCTCGATCTCGACGGCGACGCTGGGCTCGCGGATATAGCCGGCGGCGAGAGCGGCGGTGATGGCGGCGGCCGCCATCTGAGTGGTCTTGCCGCGGACCTTGACGGCGCCGATCAGGGGCAGGGCGAGGCTGCCATTGTCGTCGACGCGATAGCTCTTGGTGAGTTCAGCTTCGCCGTAGACGGTGACGCGAACGACGTCGCCGGTATCGAGGGCGTAGGGGCCCTTGGTCTCGACGAAATAGGTCGCGGGCCGGGCATTGAGCGCGCAGGCGGAAACCGCCAGCGGCAACAGGAAAACCAACAAAAACAAACGCAGCCAGCGCATGGCCAGACCTGAAACTCGGAACCGATCGGATCCGCAGGATGCCCGGCCATGGTTAACATTTGGCTTAGAAGCGATTGATGGCGTTGCACTTTGCGCGATCGCTTAACCGAATACTTACCACACTGGGGCAGGATTTGGTTCAAGTTGCGTGAGTTTCGAGCTGTGTCATGAGTACCGATTACCAGCCTGCCGACGATGACGTGCGGATGGATGCCGGCGGTCTGCTGCGCGCCGTCGTGGCGCGGCTGCCCCGCATCGCGCTGGTCACGGTGCTGCTGCTGGCAGCCACCTTCGCCATCCTGATGTTCGTGCCCAAGACCTATGAGAGTTCGGCGAGCCTGCTGGTCGAGGCGCGTGACAGTTCCTATACGCGATCGGCCGGCGATACCGGTGCGTCCTCGGGCAGCGCGGTAACCGCCGAGGCGCTGATCTCCAGCCAGATCGAGCTGATCAAGTCGCGCGACCTGCTGCTCGAGGTGGTGGACAGCCAGAAACTGCGCTCGGTGCCGGAGTTCTCGGGTACGGGGTTCAACCCGGTCAACACCGTGCTGGCGCTGATGGGGCGGAAGCCCGAAGCACGGAGCCTCGACGAGACAGTGCTCGCCAACCTGTCGGTTCGCATGACAGTGATCCGCGAGCGCGACTCGGCGGTGATATCGGTGTTCGTCCGCTCGACCGATCCGGAACTGGCGGCCAGCATCGCCAATGCCGTAGCCGAGGCTCATCTGTCGCGGCGGGCGGCGCAATCGGTGGCCGATACCACCGATGCCAAGATCTGGCTGCAGGGCGAGATCGACAAGCTGCGCACCAAGGTGAACGCCGCCGACAAGCGCGTCGCCAACTACAAGGTAGAAAACGGCCTGTTCGTCGGCAGCAATGCCACGCCGGTGACCGACCAGGCGCTGTCGACGGTGACGCAGCAGATCACCGACGCGCAGCAGCGCAAGAACGATGCGCTGTCGCGCGCCGAACTGATCCGCGGGCTGGTGAAATCTGGACAGCCGCTCGATGGCGTGTCCGATGTGCGCAACTCGGTGGTGATTTCGAGCCTGCTGCAGACCAGCGCCAACCTCCAGGCCGAGCTGGCGCAGCGATCGACGACGCTGCTCAACGGGCATCCCACCATCAAGGCGTTGCGCGCGCAGGTGGCAGAACTCGACTCGCAGATTCGGGCCGAGAGCCGCAAGGTGGCCGACTCGCTGGAGGCGGAGGCCATGGTGCAGGCCGATCTCGAACAGAAGCTGCGCGACGAGCTGACCCGGGCGCAGGTTGCCTCGGGCGATGCCACGCAGGGCGGCGTCACGCTCGACGGGCTACAGCGCGAGGCCAAGGCGCAGCGCGATCTGCTCGAAACCTATCTCGCCCGTTTCAACGACGCGGAAGCGCGGTCTGTGGCCACGTCCACGCTGCCGGACGTCCGGATCGTGACGGAGGCGGCAGCTTCTGCGGTGCCGAGCTCACCGAAAACGGCGCTGATCCTCGGGGCGGTCGGCTTCGTGGCGCTGGTGCTGCAGGTCGGCGCGGTGCTGTTCGGTGAGCTGATGTCGGGCCGGGCGCTGGTCGAGCGCCAGGTCTATGCGGCGGTGGAAGAGGCCGTGTTCAGCGAGGCGGCGGATGCCGAGGGCGCAATCGAACCGATCGCGATGCCGAAGCCCAATGGCTCACCGCGTGACGACCTCGGGCGCTTGTCCGAAGCAGTGAGCGGGCGGCAACTGCGCACCATGCTGCTGGCCAATGTCGGCGAGCGGGACGAGGCCATGCTGGTGATCGACCGGCTTGTCGAGGATGCCTTGCGCGCCGGACTGAGCTGCGTGGTGGTGGATGCCGGCAGTGGCGATATCTCGCCCGCGCAGGGCCTGTCGGACCTCGCGGCGGAACGCTGCGACTATGGCGACGTGGTGCAGCGGGCCGCGGAAGACCTGGCCGAAATCAGCTGGGGGCGGCTCGCCACGATCGACCGGCGTTCGGCGCGGCCGGCAACGCTGGTGGAAGCTCTCGCCGACATCTATCATGTGGTCATTGTCGATACGGGCCGGGTGGGGATGATGTCGAGCTTGCCGCTGTTTGCCGATTTGCGATCCGGCGTGGTGCTGGTTGCGTCCGACATTGCCTCAGTGCAGTCGGTGGTGGCGGTGAAGGCCGACATCAAGGCGCTGGGCCTCGAGGTCGGGCGCGTAGTGACGCTGCCGACCGAGCGGGTCGCGGCAGTCGCGTAGCGGAGCGATGGCGGGGCTGCGCTACACGGCGATCGGCGCCGCCTTCGAACTGCTCTGGGCCTCGCAACTGCCATGGCTGGTGCGCCGGCTGTCGAAGGCGCAGGGCGTCATCTTCACGCTGCACCGGGTGCTGCCGGACGACCCGGCGGATTTTTCGCCCAATGCCATCCTGCAGGTGAAGCCCGACTATCTGGATTTTGTCATCAGGCGGGTCCGCAAGCTGGGGCTCGACATCATCGACCTCGACGAGGCGATCCGGCGGATCGAGAGCAACGAGCCTTCGGGCAAGTTCGTCGTCTTTACCTTCGACGACGCCTACCGCGACAACCTGCGCTTTGCGCTGCCGGTGCTGCGCCATAACCAGTGCCCGTTCACGCTCTACGTGCCGACCGCGCTGGTCGACGGGGTGGGGGAGGTGTGGTGGCAGGCACTCGAGGACATCGTGGCGGGGCAGAACGCGCTGGCCGTGACCGACGCCAACGGCGAGACCACCTATCTCCCGAGCGCCACCCAGGACGAAAAGAACGCCGCCTACGACCTGCTCTACCGGCGGATGCGAGCAATGCCGGAGCACGAGCGGGTCGCGCTGATCCGCGAACTTGCGAAGCAGTACGGGTTCGACCTCGAAAGACAGTGCCGGACGCTGATCATGGACTGGCCGGAGCTGCGCATCTTCGCATCGGAGCAACTGTGCACCATCGGTGCGCATACGGTGCACCACTACGAACTGGCGAAGCTGCCTGTCGCCGAGGCGCGGGTGGAGATCGACCAGTCGGTGAAGATCATCAAGGCGCAGTTCGGCAAGGCGCCGGTGCACCTGAGCTATCCGATCGGCGCGGCGAGTTCGGCCGGTCCGCGGGAGTTCGGGCTCGCCCGCGACCTGGGCTTGCGCTCGGCGGTAACGACCCGGCCAGGCGGGCTCTATGCGCACCATCGCAACAGCCTCCAGGCCCTGCCACGGGTATCGCTCAACGGCAGGTTTCAGGCGAAGAGATACGTCGATGTGTTTGCCACGCCTGCGCTATTCTCAATCGCGAAAGTGTAGCCGGAGGGTTACGCGTCGGGGTGCCGTGCAGGAGCGGAATAGCCCGCGCTACGCGTCGGGCTTAGACATCCAGCGGATGATCCAGCTGGCCGGAAAGAACCAGCTGACGCCGGTGATCGCGAAAAACACGATCAGCACGTACCAGGGCTGGCCTTCGAGGAAGCTCGTGTAGAGCCAAAGCACGAGCCCGGCATAGACGAACACCGAGCCAATGACGAGGAGGGTGCCGAGCAGCTTGCGGGTGGACTGGTTCATCGCGGGGCCGTGAGATATCTGCGGCATCGGGTCCGTTGCGCGGCCCGTTGCAGGGGAGTAGTTCCGGCGCGCAAAGGATATCATCTTGGCCATGAGCGCAACTGCACAAACTGTCCCGGCCACTCAAGTCGACGGCAACCGGTTGAAGCCGGTCCGGATCTGGCTCTATTGCATGGCTCTCCTCGTCCTCGCCATGGTCGTGGTCGGCGGGGCGACGCGGCTGACCGAATCCGGCCTGTCGATCACCTCCTGGCGGCCGATCGCGGGCATCCTCCCGCCGCTCAGCGAGGCCGAGTGGCAGGCCGAATTCGAGGCCTACCGGCAGATCCCGCAGGGCATCCAGAACGCCTGGATGGGGATGGAGGATTTCCGGTACATCTTCTGGTGGGAGTGGGGCCACCGGTTCCTGGGACGCGTGCTGGGCTTCGCCTTCGCTATCCCGTTCGTGGTGTTCCTGGTGCAGCGGCGGTTGAACTGGAGCCTGGCTCTGCCGCTGGGTGGCCTGTTCGTGCTCGGCGGTTTCCAGGGGTTCCTGGGCTGGTGGATGGTGTCGTCGGGGCTGACGCAGCTCACCTCGGTGTCGCAATATCGGCTCGCGGCACATCTGGGGGCGGCGTCGCTCTTGTTCATCGCGCTGATCTGGGTGGCGCGGCGGCTGGAGCGGCGGGCGTCGCTGACGCCGGCGATCGCGGGACCGGGTTGGCCGGTGGTGCTGCTGCTGGTGCTGCTGATCGTGCAGATCGCGGCGGGGGCGTTCGTTGCCGGGCTCGATGCCGGGATGGGCTACAATACCTGGCC
>CAMDAL010000222.1 GCA_945888565.1 Devosia equisanguinis
CCGCGGCGGTGAGCCCGTCCTTGGCCAGGAGCTCGCGGGCGGCGAGGGCGAGCTGCACTTCGGAGCCCGCCGCGATCAGGCGGATCGGGGCGGACTCTTCGCCGGCGAGGATGTAGGCGCCCTTGGCGCACAGGTTCTCGTCACCGGCGCCGCGCACGGTCGGCAGGTTCTGGCGGGTGAGCGCGAGGACGCTCGGCACGTGCTTGGCTTCCAGCGCGATCTGCCAGCATTCCGCCGTCTCGATGGCGTCGGCGGGACGCAGCACCTGCAGGTTGGGAATGGCGCGCAGGGCCGGGAGGTGCTCGACCGGCTGGTGGGTCGGGCCGTCTTCGCCGAGGCCGATCGAATCGTGGGTCATCACGTAGATGACCCGCACGCCCATCAGCGCCGAGAGGCGGATCGAGGGCCGGCAATAGTCGGTGAACACCATGAAGGTGCCGCCGTAGGGGATGATCCCGCCATGCAGCGCCATGCCGTTCATGGCCGCCGCCATCGCATGCTCGCGGATGCCGTAATAAATGTACCGGCCGGCGGTATCGGCGCGCGAGGCACCCTTCAGCGTGGCGGTCTTGGTGTTGTTCGAGCCCGTCAGGTCGGCCGAGCCGCCGACCGTGTCGGGCAGCACCGGGTTGATGACCTCGAGCGCCTCCTGGCTCGACTTGCGGGTGGCCCAGGAGGGCTTCTCGGCGGCGATCTTCGCCTTGAACGCGGCAATCGCCTCGCCGACGGCGGGCGGAATGTCGCCCTTCTGGCGGCGGTCGAACTCGGCGCGATCCTCGGGCGCCATGGCGGCGTGGTTCTTGTTCCACTTGCGGCGGGCCGACTTGCCGCGGGCGCCGATCTTGCGCCAGGCCGAGAACAGCGCCTCGGGAATGTCGAACGGTTCGTGGTTCCAGCCGAGCTTGGCGCGGGCGCCGGCGATCTCGTCCTTGCCCAGCGGCGAGCCGTGCGTGGCGGCGGTGCCGGCCTTGGTCGGCGCGCCGTAGCCGATCACCGTCTTGCAGGCGATCAGCGAAGGCTTGTCGGTGACGTTGCGGGCCTTGCGGATGGCGCGCGTGATCGCCTCGGGATCGTGCCCGTCGACGGCGAGCACGTGCCAGCCGGCGGCGGCGAAGCGCTTCTTGTGATCCTCGGAGGTCGAGAGCGAGGTCGGGCCGTCGATCGAGATGCCGTTGTCGTCGAACAGGACGATCAGGCGGCCGAGGCCGAGATGTCCGGCCAGCGTGATGGCTTCCTGGCCGACGCCTTCCATCAGGCAGCCGTCCCCCGCAATAACGTAGGTGTAGTGGTCGACCACGTCGCGGCCGAACCGCTCGGCAAGGAGGCGCTCGGCGAGGGCGAAACCGACCGAATTGCCGAGGCCCTGGCCCAGCGGACCGGTGGTCGTCTCGATGCCGCTGGCATGGCCGTATTCGGGATGGCCCGCGGTGCGGGCCCCGAGCTGGCGGAACTTCTTCAGCTCGTCGAGCGTCATGTCGGCGTAGCCGGTGAGATGCAGGAGCGAATAAAGCAGCATCGAACCGTGACCGGCCGACAGGATGAAGCGGTCGCGATCGGGCCAGTTGGGCTCCGAGGCATCGAACTTCAGGAACTTGGAGAACAGGACCGTGGCCACGTCGGCCATGCCCATCGGCATGCCGGGATGACCCGAATCCGCCAGCTGCACGGCATCCATGGCCAAGGCCCTGATGGCGTTCGCCATGTCACGCGGGGCAGCGGTTTGATCGGTCATTTTATGCTTGTGCCGTATGGGTTTTCGGATGGCGCGCAACATGACGACCACCCCTTTGCCCGTCAATGCGCAAAAACTCGGGCAAAGCCAACATCTTGCGGGCATTTGCCCTCCACAGGGCCCAGATGTTGACCGCTCACAGGCACACCACTTAATCTCGCCCGATGGAGCAGATTCAGCCGGGTGACCAACGGCGATCCGCTGTCGGGGGAATGATGTCCAAGGCAGCCAGCGTAACGGACCGAGTCGACAGCGCGCTGAGCCGGCTCGAGGAGATGGTCGACGAGCGTCTGCGCGTCGAGCGGGAGCGTTCCGACGAGCTCGCCGCCCGCCTCGCGAAGGTCGAGAGCGAGCACGAAGAGCTGAAGCGGGTCGCGACCGAGGTCGAAAGCCGCCTCGAGCGCGCGATGGAATACATCCGCTCCCTGCTGGCTGCCGACCAGTCCTGACGGACCTTCTTTCCCCAGCCCCCGGCGTGCGTCGCCGGATGCGACGTGGCACACTGCATGACCCCTCAAACGCCGAATAAGGCGCAATAAACAGGAGAAGCGGAAAATGCCGCAGGTTTCGGTTCAGATCGCCGGTCGTACCTACGAACTCGCTTGTGGCGAAGGCGAGGAAGCGCGTGTCCAGGAATTGGCCGCCTATGTCGACGGCAAGGTGAGCGACCTCCGCCGCCAGCTCCCCGGCACGCCGGAATTCAAGCTTCTGGTGTTCGCCTCGCTGCTGCTGGCGGAGGAAAGCCGCGAGGCGCGCGGTGTCGCCAAGGCTGCGGAGAATGCGCGCGTCACGGCAACGGACAGCGCGGATACCCTGGCCACCGCGCTCGAGGAGCTGATCACCGCCCGCGTCGACAAGATGTCGAAGAAGGTGTCAGGAGCCGCGTAGGCGGATCCTGACATCCCGAGCGAAGCGAGGGATCCGCATCAGTATGGCGTCCTCTCATTGCGACGGGTGCTCCGAGTCCCTACATTGGACTTGGGGCGGAATTCTGCGCGGTGCGTGGCCCGCTTAAAACCCCGGGGCCAATAAGAACTCCTGGGAGTTGTTCCTGGCTCTGACCTTGGTCTAGGCCACACGACGCCCACCTGCTTACGCAGGCCTTGGAGGTTCTACGAGCCACGGCCCATCGTGGAGCCGCCCCACTTGCTTCTTTTGCCGGCATGACCCTGATCGAACGCAAACGGGCGCTTCGCGCCGCCATGCAGATCCGACGGCAAGGCTTGGACGAGCGCGATCGCCGTTCTGCCGCCGCCGGGGTCCTCGAAATCTACCAGCTCGAACAGCCCGCTGAGTTGCCGGCCATCGTCTCCGGCTTTTGGCCGATCAAGGACGAGATCGATATCCGGCCGCTGATGACCCACCTGAATGGCGAAGGGTGCCGTCTGGCCCTGCCGGTCGTGAAGGGCCGCGGCCAACGGCTGTCGTTCCGCGCCTGGCAACCCGGCGACCCTCTGGAATCCGGCGTTTTCGGCACGCTGCAGCCCTCGGCCGGCTGCGAGACGCTCGAGCCCGACGTCCTGCTGGTACCATTGCTGGCCTGCGATGCCGAAGGCTGGCGGTTGGGCTATGGCGGCGGCTTCTACGATCGCACGCTCGAAGACCTGCGCCGGCGGCGCAAGGTGACGGCCATCGGCGTCGGCTTCGATCGCCAGCTCGTTGCGGAGGTGCCGCACGGCGCGGACGACCAGCGACTCGATTGGCTGTTGACCGACTGTCGCGCTTGCGCCTTTGTCTGACGCATGAAAATCATGTTCTGCGGCGACATCGTCGGTCGCGCCGGCCGCGACACGGTCGTCAGGGAAGTGCCGCGGCTGCGCCGCGAACTCGGGCTCGATTTCGTCGTGGTGAACGGCGAAAATGCGGCGGCCGGTTTCGGCATCACCGCCAAGATCTGCAGCGAGTTGCACGAGGCGGGCGTCGACTGCATCACCACCGGCAACCACGCCTGGGACCAGCGCGAGATCATTCCCTACATCGCACAGGACAAGCGCCTGTTGCGGCCGATCAATTTTCCGCCCGGTACGCCGGGATGGGGCGCCAACCTGTTCCAGACCCCGCGCGGGCAGAAGATCGTGGTGATCAACGTGATGTGCCGCCTGTTCATGGACGCACTCGACGATCCGTTTCGCGCGCTCGACGCCGAACTGTCGAAGTATGCACTGGGTGGCACCGCCAACCTGATCCTGGTCGACGTCCACGGCGAGGCCACCAGCGAGAAGCAGTCGATCGGCCACTATTGCGACGGCCGCGTGTCGGCTGTGCTGGGCACCCACAGCCATGTCCCCACGGCCGATGGGTGGGTGCTGCCCGGCGGCACCGCCTACCAGACCGATGTCGGCATGTGCGGCGACTATGATAGTGTGATCGGCATGAAGAAGGAGGTCGCGATGCAGCGATTCATCCGGAAAATGCCAGGTGAACGCCTCTCGCCGGCCGAAGGTGAGGGCACTTTGTGCGCGGCGGTTGTCGAAACCGAAGACAAAACCGGGCTGGCGAAGTCGATCCGGCCGATCAGGGTCGGGGGCCGGCTGGCTCCCGCCGCCTGACATTCCCGCATCTTGTATCCCGTAGCCGCTCCGCACACCTATTAGCGGTGCCTGAAAGAGGTCGTTGACGGCCTGGGGAAAAACCGGCATCCTTTTGATGTTAAAAGGTTTTTCGCCGGATTGGCGTACTGTCCTCAAGGTTAGAGGGGGCGTCGGAATCAAGGTTCCGACGTTATTTAGCGGGGGCTTCGGCCCCCGCCTTTTTTTGCCCCGACGGCCGGTTCGGGCGTCTCCAGCCTGCCAAAACCCACGAGAAGTGGTATAGGCGCCTCTTCCTGTTACCTAATCTGGTTGTTGGCGATGGCGGGGCATTCCCAGTTCAAGAACATCATGCACCGCAAAGGGCGTCAGGACGCCGTGCGGGCGAAGATCTTCACGAAGTTGATCCGCGAGATCACGACGGCAGCCCGGTTGGGTGCGGCAGATCCGGCGTCTAATCCGCGGCTGCGGGCGGCCGTGATCGCCGCGCGCGACGCCAACATGACCCGCGACACGATCGATCGCGCGATCAAGCGCGGCTCGGGGCCCGATGCGGACGCGAACTACGACGAGGTGCGCTACGAGGGCTACGGCCCGGCCGGCGTGGCCGTGATCGTCGAGGCCCTGACCAACAACCGCAACCGCACGGCGGGCGAGGTCAGGTCGAGCTTCTCCAAGCACGGCGGCAACCTGGGCGAATCCAACAGCGTGTCGTTCATGTTCGACCGCTTGGGCGAGTTCCGCTTCCCGCTGTCCGTCGGCAGTGCCGACGAGGTGCTGGAAAAGGCGATCGAAGCCGGCGCCGATGACGTGGTGAGCGGCGACGGCGAGGGGGCGGTTCACGAGATCTATTGCGCGCAAGACAGTTTCAACCTGGTCCGCGAGGCGCTCGAAAAGTCGCTGGGCCAGCCCAGCGTCGCCAAGCTGACCTGGCGTCCCAAGACCGGCACGCCGGTCGAGGGAGAGACCGTGCAGACGCTGCTCGATCTCATCGCGGCCCTGGAAGACAACGACGACGTCCAAAACGTCTACGCCAACTTCGAGGTGTCGGACGACGCCCTGGCGAAGTTCGCGGCCTGAGCCGGGCAGCATGAGACTGATCGGCCTCGATCCCGGCCTGCGGTTGACCGGCTGGGGCGTGATCGAGGTCGAGGGCAACCGGCTGCGCCATGTGGCGCACGGAGTCGTCAAGGTCGCGACGGCGGGCACGCTCGCCGAGCGGCTGAGGGAACTGTTCGAGGGCGTCGCCGGCGTCATCGAAGCGCAGCGGCCGATCGAGGCCGCGGTCGAGGAGACCTTCGTGAACGTCAATCCGGGTTCCACCCTGAAGCTCGGTCAGGCGCGCGGCGTCGTCATGCTGGCGCCGGCCCGCGCTGGCCTGCCGGTTTTCGAGTATTCGACGAACCTGGTGAAGAAGTCGGTTGTCGGGTCGGGCCACGCCGACAAGAACCAGATCGCCATGATGGTCGGACGGCTGCTGCCGGGCGTCGATGCCAAGCAGGACGCCGCCGATGCGCTGGCGGTCGCGATCTGCCACGCCCATCACCGCGCCACCGCGCGACGCATCGAGGCCGCGCTGTGATCGCCAAGCTCAAGGGCCTCGTCGACTCGGTCGACACCGACAGCGCCGTCATCGACGTCGGGGGCGTGGGGTATCTCGTCTCGGCCTCGGCCCGCACCTTGCGCGACCTCTCCGTCGGGGGAGCGGCAACCATGCTGGTCGAGACCATTGTCCGCGAGGATGCGATTGCACTCTACGGCTTCCTGGAGACCCGGGAGCGCGACTGGTTCCGCATCCTGACGACCGTGCAGGGAGTCGGTGCCCGCGTGGCGCTGTCGATCCTGTCGACCTTGTCGCCCGACGAGATCGCCCGCGCGATCGCGGCACAGGATCGCGCGACCCTGAGCCGTCCGCCCGGCGTCGGGCCGAAGCTCGCCGCGCGCCTCGTGACCGAGTTGAAGGACAAGGCGGCCGCATTCGGCATAGCCCCCGCGCCTGCAACGGCAGGCGGGCCGGGTGCGCCGGTGAGCACGCCCGGATCGATCAACGAGGATGCGGTCTCCGCCCTGGTCAATCTCGGTTACAAGCGCGTCGAGGCCTTCGGCGCCGTCGCCCGCGTCACCCAACGGCTCGGCGCCGAAGCCCCGCTTGATGCCGTGATCCGTGCCGGCCTGCAGGAGCTAGCGCGATGAGCACCGCGCCCGAACGCCTGGTGACGGGCAAGCGCTCCGAGGAAGACGCCGCCGAACTGGCGCTGCGCCCGCAGACGCTCGACGACTTCATCGGCCAGAAGCAGGTCCGCGAGAACCTCAAGATCTTCATCGCCGCCGCCAAGGGGCGTGGCGAGGCGCTGGATCACGTCCTGCTGCATGGGCCTCCGGGCCTCGGCAAGACGACGATGGCGCAGATCGTGGCGCGCGAGATGGGCGTGGGTTTTCGCGCGACCTCTGGACCGGTGATCCAGAAAGCCGGCGACCTCGCGGCGCAGCTCACTAATCTACAGCCGCACGATGTACTGTTCATCGACGAGATCCACCGTCTCAATCCTGCACTCGAGGAGGTCCTCTATCCCGCGATGGAGGACTTCCAGCTCGACCTGATGATCGGCGAGGGGCCTGCCGCGCGCTCGGTGCGCATCGAGCTGCCGCCGTTCACC
>CAMDAL010000223.1 GCA_945888565.1 Devosia equisanguinis
GCACTTGTCGTGCTGGCGCCGGTTTAGCCGCCCGCCCCAACAGGACCATAGCGAGATCAGGAGCCGGCGAACCAGCCGACCAGTTCCGGAATGTCGATGGTGAAGGTGAACACCATCAGGGTCAGCACGATCGCAAGCCCAAAGCGGAAGCCGATCTCCTGCACCCGCTGGGGCAGCGGCTTACCGCGTGCGGCCTCGATCAGGTAGTAGACCAGGTGGCCGCCGTCCAGGACCGGAATCGGCAGCAGGTTCACGAGACCGATATTGAGCGATAACATGGCAATCAGGTTGAGCATCGGCAGGATGCCGAGCGTCGCCACCTGCTGGCTTACCGTCGCAACCTTGATCGGGCCGCCCAACTGCTGGACGTCGCCGCGCCCGACGAAGAAGTCGCCGATGAAGGCGGCAGTTCGGTCGATGATGAACCGCACTTCCTCGAAGGTCATGCCGATGGCTTCGATCGGGCCGGGCCTATAGAGCACGTAGTCTGACGGTTCGAAGCTGTTCTGCAGCCCAAGGATGCCGATGCGGTGGACGCGGCCAAACCGGTCACGCGTTTCGCCCAGACGGGGCGTCGCCCGTACAGTCTCGGTATCCCCTGCCCGCTCGAGCTCGATGGTGATGGTGCGCTGCGGCGCCGTCGCCACGAGGCGCTGCACGTCGTCGAAGCTGCGTACAGCGAAGCCATCGATCGCCAGGATGCGGTCACCGGGCAGCAGGCCGGCCTCCGAGGCGGCGGACGCGGGGGTGATCGTCTGCAGCACGGCGGGCGCCATGTAGCGGCCGTAGCCGAGCAGCAGGACGTAGAGAATCAGCAGCGTGAACAACACGTTGGCGGCGGGTCCGGCGGCAACAACCGCGATACGCTGCCAGACGTTCTTGTTGACGAAGAGCTGCGAGCTGAGCTCGGGGCCGGCCCGCTGGATGAACTCCTCGTCGGGCTGGCTCGCAGCGTTCATGTCGCCGACGAAGCGGACATAGCCGCCCAGCGGAATGGCGGCGAGGCGCCAGCGGGTGCCCTTCCTGTCGGTGAAGCCGACAAGCTCAGGACCGAAACCAAGCGAAAAGGTCTGGATGGCAATGCCGTTCCAGCGCGCCACCAGGTAGTGGCCCATCTCGTGCACGAACACGATGATGGTCAGCACCACCAGGAACGGTAGTACGGCCATCGGAAGCGCTAGGATTGAGTCCATGTCGTCGACGTTGCTTTCGGCTTGCCCAGGCGGACGGATTAGGCCCGGATTGCGTTAAGATTGCGATAGGGCTGCTGCGGCGATCACCAGAACAGGAAACCGGCCGCAATGGTATCGAACCCGGCGTGAAGGTACCCCACGACGAACAGGAAGATGACGCCGAACGTCAGGCTGTCCAGCCGGTCCATCAGGCCGCCGTGGCCGGGAATGATATCGCCCGAATCCTTGACGCGGAAACGGCGCTTGATGAAGCTCTCGGTGAGATCGCCAACCTGTCCCATGATGCTCATGCTGGCGGCCAGCGCGAGGCCGATCCACCAGGGCGATGACGGCACGACGATCAACCACAACACGAGGCCGGCCAGCGTACCGATGGCGAAGCCGCCGATGGCCCCCGACCAGGTCTTGCCGGGCGAGATATCGGGCGCAAGCTTTTCGCCCCCGATCTGCCGGCCCATGAAATAGGCGCCGGTATCGGTCGCAAAGATGACCACGCCCAGAAACACTCCGGCCCACAAGCCGGTATCAAAGCTGCCCCAGTCGAGCCAGGTGGATGGGCCGCGCATCGCCATGGTGGCGATGATCACACAACCGTAGAACAGCACCCCGCCGACACGCCAGATCCTGCTGCCGCCGGTGCCGAAGGCCGCGACAACCGCTGCGATGCAGACCGTTACCGCACTGGCGGATGCTCCGAGCCAGGGGAACACCAGGGCGGCGAGCGCCAGCAGCGCCATCAAGGTACCGCCGAGCGCGCTCAACGGGCGCAATGTCACCATGCGTTCCCATTCGCGGTAGCAGCCGGCAAAGGCTGCACCGACCACTGCAGCGAACAGGTACGAGCCGATGTAGAGGCTGACGATCGCAATGGCGAGCAGCACCAGGGCCGAGATCACGCGCGGACCAAGATCGGTCCACGAGCGGCGGGCCAGGGGGTTGAACTCGGGGCGCTGGGCCTTTCCGTCGCTCACGGGCCCCTCGTGTCGATGCCGCCGAAGCGGCGCTTGCGGCCAGAGTACTCCTCGAGCGCCCGCACGAAGGTCTCCTCGCTGAAGTCCGGCCAGTTCTCCTCGATGAACACGAGTTCCGAGTAGGCACCCTGCCAGATCAGGAAGTTGGACGTCCGCTGCTCGCCCGAGGTGCGGATGATGAGATCGGGGTCGGGAACGCCGTGGGTGTAGAGCGCCCGCTCCACCGTCTGCTCGGTGATGTCCTCGGGCTGCAGCCGTCCGGCAGCCACGTCTGCGGCAATGCGACGAGTGGCTTCGAGCAGTTCCGACTTGCCGCCATAGTTGAAGGCGACGATGAGCTCGAGGCCGGTATTGTGAGCGGTCTTGCGCTGGGTGTCGTCGATCAGGCGCTTCAGTCCGTCATCGAGTTCGTGCCGAGAGCCGATGATCTTCACGCGGACGTTGTTCTGGATCAGCGTGGCGAGGTCGGATGCGACGAAGCGGTGCAGCAGGGCGAAGATGAATTTCACCTCGTCCGGCGGGCGGCGCCAGTTCTCGGAGGAGAAGCTGAACACCGTCAGGTGCTTGACGCCGTAGCGGATGGCCAGGTCAACGAGCCGGCGCAACGCCTTGACGCCCTCGACGTGACCTTCGGTCCGCAGCTTGCCGCGGGCGGTGGCCCAGCGGCCATTGCCATCCATGATCACCGCGACATGCGCCGGGATCTTGAGGCCGGGTTTCTCCCCGGCCTGCGCGGCGATGACGGTGTCCAGGGACATAGACTGCCCTCCCGGGCGGTATTTGCGGGTCAGACTAGACCTGCATGATTTCCTGTTCCTTGACGGCGACAGTGTGGTCGATGTCGTTGACAGCGCTGTCGGTGGCCGCCTGGACCAGATCGGCGAACTTGCGGCTCTCGTCCTGAGCCATGTTGCCATCCTTTTCCAGCTTCTTCAGCAGGTCCATGCCGTCGCGCCGAATATGGCGGACGGCGACGCGGGCTGCCTCGGCATAGTTGTGCGCAACCTTGGTGAGATCGCGGCGGCGCTCTTCGTTCAGCTCGGGAAGCGGCACGCGGATAACGGCGCCCTCACCGGCCGGGTTCAATCCGAGGCCGGAATTGCGGATCGCCTTCTCGACGGCACTGGCGAGAGTGCGGTCCCACACCTGGACCGAAAGCATGCGGGATTCGGGCACCGTGACGGTCGCCACCTGGTTGAGCGGCACGCGGCTGCCGTAGGCCTCCACGGTCACGGGCTCCAGCAGGCTCGGCGTAGCGCGGCCGGTGCGGAGGCCTGCCAGTTCTTCCTTCAGCGAAGCGATGGACTTCTGCATCCGGGTCTTGAGCTCATCGAGCGAGAAAGCCTGAGGCTGAGCCATTTTCGAAACTCCAGAATTGAGAGCGTCCTTAGCCGACGCGCGTACTTTTGGCCCTGCCCTCGAGCACGCCGGTGAGGCCTGCCGGGTCATCCAGAGCATAAACAATTATGGGCAAGCCGTTGTCCCGGGCAAGGGCGAAGGCGGCCGTATCCATGACGCGCAGGTCGCGGGAGATGACTTCGGCGTGTGAAATCGTATCGTAGCGGGTGGCGTCGGGATGCTTCTTGGGATCGGCGGAGTAGACACCGTCGACATTGGTGCCCTTGAGCACCACGTCGCAATCGAGCTCTATGGCGCGCAGCGCTGCGGCGGTGTCGGTGGTGAAGAAAGGGTTGGCAATGCCCCCACCGAGGACGACGACATAGCCTTCATCGAGCGCGGCCTTGGCGGCGCGGGCGGTGTAGCTGTCGGCGATGGAGGGCATGGTAACAGCCGAGAAAACCTTGGCCTTGACGCCGGCACGGGTGAGCGCGCTGGCGACGGCGAGCGAATTGATGATCGTGCCAAGGGTGCCCATCATGTCGGCCGTGACCCGGTCGCCGTTCTCGGCCGCGATCGACATGCCGCGGAAGATGTTGCCGCCGCCGGTGACAATCGCAATCGCCACGCCGGCACGCGCCACCTCGGCTATCTGCGCAGCGACCTTGTCGAGGAATTCGGGCTTGATACCGAAGCTTTGATCGCCCGAAAGGGCCTCACCGGAGACTTTGAGCAGAATCCGTTTATAGGCGGACTTGGCCATTTGTCAGTTCCCCGGAAGTAATTGCGCCGACGCCCTGCGCGAATCCGGCGCGGGCCGTCGGCGGTTATGGCACATTCGAGCGGGCTTTGAAGCAGCCCGCTCGAAATAGTTCGGATCAGGTATTGGCCGGAGCCTGGGGCACGCCCGAAGTGGCCGCGACTTCTGCGGCAAAATCGGTCACTTCCTTCTCGATGCCCTCGCCGAGCCCGTAGCGCACGAACTTGGTCAGCTTGATCGGCGCGCCGACATCCTTCTCGGCATTCTTGATCACGTCGCCGACCTTGGTCTCGCCGTCGATGACGAACACCTGAGCGAGGAGCGTGACTTCCTCGTAGAACTTGCGCACGCGGCCTTCGATCATCTTTTCGATGACGGCTTCGGGCTTGCCGGATTCACGGGCCTGCTCGGCGAAGATGGCGCGCTCGCGGGCCACCACCTCGGGGTCGATGTCGTCGGGCGACACGGACAGCGGGTTGGTGTTGGCGATGTGCATGGCGATCTGCTTGCCGAGGGCGGCAAGAGCTGCCTTGTCGCCCGTCGACTCGAGGCCGACGATGACGCCGAGACGGCCGAGGCCGGGCTTCACCGAGTTGTGCACGTAGGTGCCGATCACGCCGTCGGAAACGACGATCGTGGCCGTGCGGCGCAGGTTCATGTTCTCGCCGATCTTGGCGATCGCATCGGTGAGTTCGGCCGAGGCCGAGCGGCCGGTGCCGGGGTACGGCATCTCGGACAGCTTGCCGACGTCGCCATCGGCATCGTGGGACAGCTTGGCGATGTTGCCGACGATCGACTGGAACTGCTCGTTACGCGCCACGAAGTCGGTCTCGGAGTTCACCTCGACGATGGCACCGCGGGTGCCCTCGATCGAGACGCCGACCAGACCTTCGGCGGCGACGCGGCCGGCCTTCTTGGCGGCCTTGGCGAGGCCACGGGTGCGCAGCCAGTCAATGGCGGCTTCCATGTCGCCATTGGTCTCGGTCAGGGCCTTCTTGCAGTCCATCATCCCCACGCCGGTCATCTCGCGGAGTTCTTTTACCTGCTGAGCAGTAACGGTCATGTCCATATCGCTTTCTCGTGGAGGAAGCCGGGAGGCGGCTCCACGGGTTCGGGGAAATGAAGACCCGGCCGTCAAGGCCGGGCATCAGGAGGGAGCAAAACCCTGCAATTATGACAGCAGGATTTCGCCCCCCTCGATCTTAGGCGGCAGGAGCCTGCTCGACAGCGGCGTCGGCTTCAGCCAGCACAGGCTCTTCCGGGGCTTCGACGGCGGCGCCGAGATCGCTGCCACGGCCGGCGGCCGAGCGGCCGATGCCGTCAATGGCAGCACGCGAGACGAGCGATGCGTAGAGCTCGAGAGCGCGAGCCGCGTCGTCATTACCCGGGATCGGGAAATCGACGGTGTCGGGATCGGAGTTCGAATCCACGATGGCGATCACCGGGATGCCAAGGCGCTTGGCTTCCTTGATGGCGTTCGCTTCCTTGTTGGTGTCGATGACGAACAGCAGGTTGGGCAGGTTGCCCATGTCCTTGATGCCGCCAAGGTCACGCTCCAGGCGCTCCTTCTCACGCGACAGGAGCAGCAGCTCCTTCTTGGTGAGGCCATGGCCGCCATCGGCTTCCTGGGCCTCGAGTTCGCGCAGGCGCTGGATCGAGTGCGAGATGGTCTGCCAGTTGGTGAGCGTGCCACCGAGCCAGCGCGAGTTGACATAGTACTGGGCCGACTGGCGGGCAGCCTCGGCGACCACCGGGGCGGCCTGGCGCTTGGTGACGACGAACAGGACGCGGCCGCCATCGGCGACGGTGTCCGAGATCAGCTGCAGCGCGCGCTGCAGGGCCGGGACGGTCTGGCTCAGGTCGAGAATGTGGATGTCGTTGCGGACGCCGAAGATGTGGCGTTCCATCTTCGGGTTCCAGCGGTGCTTCTGGTGGCCGAAGTGAACACCTGCCTCGAGCAGCTGGCGCATGGAAAATTCAGGCAATGCCATGGAAATGGCTCCTTTCCGGTTTGTGCCTCCGCGGGTCGTGCGACTGGGCTGGCCAGCCACCGGATGGAGCCGCTGCGTTGGGGCAGCAGTCCGAACCCACGTGTGAATTACGCCCCGATCGAGGCGCGAGCCGGCATATAGGGGGTTTTGGGGTGCGGCGCAAGGTGCCAGCGGGGTGCCGGCGGGCACACGGACTTTCGATGTTGGTACGTGGGGTGGATTGGACGTGAGGACGTCCCCGCCGGCGTAGGCCGCCTCGGGTTGATGGGCACTGAAGCGGGGCCGGCGAGGCTGGCGCCCCGACGCGGGTAGTCCGCAGTGTGTGTGAGGCTCTCGCCTCGCCGGCCGATCGGGGTTTTGGGCTTATGGTACCGAGGCTCGGGAGCATCCCGTGCCGCATCGCGAAAAGCGTGGGTGGCCGTCGACCGGGAATCCACCCGCATCGCCACCTCCCCCGGCTGCGTATGTGCGCAGCCTTGCCTCCCTGGAACGCCCCACATTGAGCATCCCATGCGTTTGCAGCGGCTTGGCCAGCGAACTGGCCCATGCCGAGGTACTTTCGGCCTGGCCCGGAACGACTCCCGAGCCACCCAACCTCCCCCGCACCAACCACTCGTCATGATCTCGCTTC
>CAMDAL010000224.1 GCA_945888565.1 Devosia equisanguinis
CGAGGTGCGCGAATTCTTGTCGGGCCGCTGAAGCCGCAGCACCAACTCGATCAGTTGCTCTTTGCTGAGCTGCTGCAAATCACCTCTGTCCATAGCCCCAGAGATTCAGGGATTTACCCCGATGACAAGGGGGTGGGTAATTACGGCGCAGTCGATCTCTGCATTTATGGGATTGCCCTGGGGCACGCCCCGCACCTAGATCCGGCAGATCGCGGCTAACTTTGATGCCCAGGCGTCACCGGTCGAGGTCGAAATTCTAGCCTTCGTCGCGCAGTATAAGGTGTTCGACCGATTCGAACATGTCGTCGATGGCGCACTGGACACAAAAGAAGTCACCGTGCCGCTGCTGCTTTGCTGATGGCAAGCACAGGCGACTGGATCTATGTATCGTACCAAGCCCGGAGACCGCCGTGAGAAGCGGCGCCGATGCGGCGCGGCTCGACGCAGCCAATGACGGCGAGGGCCGTTGACCGCCCGTCGGCCCAGCCAGAGCCATTTTAGAATTCCATTTGACTTAATAGAAATCGCGCGCGTACTCTTTCTCTAACTTAGGGAGAACGTTTGGGCTTGCGCGGCACCAACCAGGAGTTCGGACGGCCCTACAACCGCCGGATCGTCCTCGAGGCGATCCGGCGCGATGCGCCGACGACCCGCACCCGCATCGCCGAGCAGGTCGGGCTGACCGTGCAGACTGTTTCCACCATCATCCGCGAACTCGAAGAGCAGGGTTTCGTGCTCTCTGGCCGCGACGCGCCCCGGGGCCGTGGCCTGCCGCCCAGCCAACTGCGCATCAAGCCCGAAGGCGGCTACGCCATCGGGCTGCACATCACGCCGATCGGGCTCGATGCCGCCTTGATCAATCTCAGCGGCGATATCGTCGCCTCGCGTCATCGCGACGCCCCAGCAGTGACGCCCGACGAAGCCTTCACCCTGATCCGGCAATTGGTCACCGAGTTGCGCGCCGCGCGCATCAGCGGCCGCATGCTCGGCGTCGGCCTCGCCCTGCCAGGCCCCTTCGGCGTCGAAGCGATGAGCTTTGTCGGCCCCACCACCATGACCGGCTGGGATAATGTTCCCCTGAGCGAGCGCCTCGCGGACGCCACTGGCCTGCCGGCCGTCTACGAAAACGTCGTCGCCGCCGCCGCCTTGGGCGAAGAGCTCTATGGCCTCGGCGCCGGACGCAACGACTACTATTATCTCTTCCTCGGCGTCGGGCTCGGCGGCGCCCTGATGCATGATGGTGCGCCCCTGCGTGGTGCCTGGGGCAATGCAGTAGAACTCGGCCATATCCCGCTGGTGCCCGATGGCGAACTCTGCCCGTGCGGCAATCGCGGCTGCCTCGAGCGCTACATCTCGCTCGAAGCCCATGCCCGCCGCCCCGCCGGCATGAGCGACGGCCAGTGGGTCGACAGCATCGCGCCGCTGTTCCGCTCGGCACTCATCACCATCGAGAACCTTTTCGATCCCGAAACCATCGTGCTGGGCGGCGTCGCGCCGCGCGCGCTGCTCGAGAACCTCGCCGCCGCCGCGGAAGACCTGCCGATTTCCGTGTCCGCGCGCCGCGACCGCAAGTCGCCACGCTTGGTCATTTCCGCCGAAGGCCAGCAAAGCGTCCTGCGTGGCGCCGCGGCGCTCGCCGTCGCCGACGCGCTGTCGCCGCGCTTCGGCCAGCTGTTTTCGCCCCAGCGCGATCGCCAAAATCGCCCCCTGCTCTCCCACAAGGGCCTTGCCGCATGAGCGCCTTCGAACCCCTGCTTGTCCTCGCCGACATCCGCAAGAACTACGGCGCCATCGAAGCGCTGAAGGGCATCTCTTTCGAGATCGGCAAGGGCGAGGTCGTGGCGCTGCTCGGCGATAACGGCGCCGGCAAGTCGACCCTCGTCAAGATCATCTCGGGCGGCCTCGAGCCGACATCGGGCAAGATGCTGTTCGAGGGCAAGCCGTTCCAGGCGCGCACGCCATCCGAAGCCAAGACCGCCGGCATCGAGACCGTCTATCAGGACCTGTCGCTCGCCACCAATGTCGATGTCGTCGGCAATTTCTTCATGGGCCGAGAGCTGACGCGCAACGTGCTCGGCATCAAGGTGCTCGACGAAAAGCGCATGGAAGCGGAAGTGGCTAAGGCCATGGCCAGCGCCGGCACCCGCATCCCTTCGCTACGCACCCGGGTGGAACACCTGTCGGGCGGCCAGCGCCAGGCTATCGAGCTCAACCGCTTCGTGCATTGGGGCGGCAAGCTCGTCCTGCTCGACGAACCCTTTGCCGCGCTCGGCGTCGAACAGACACGCCGCGGCCTCGAAACCATCCGCCATGTCGCCAACCAGGGCATCGGCGTTGTCATCATTACCCACATCATGCAGCAGGCCTTCCAGGTCGCCGATCGGATCGTCGTGATCCGCCAGGGCGTCGTGGCCGGGGATGTCGCAACCAAGAATACCAGTCCCGATGCGGTGATCTCGATGATCACCGGAGAAAGCCTAGCCGGAGCCGGATCGGCAGGATGACGGGACGTGAAAAGGGATCCGGCGCCACAGGAGCGAACGAAATGAAGCGAATACTTCTAGCATTGTTCGGTGTTCTGGCAGCGGCACTCGCCCTGCTGTCGCCGGCCTACGCCCAGGACAAGGGCAAGGTCTACTACCTCGTCCCCACCCTGCTCGATGAATTCCAGACCGGCTCTATTTCGGCCCTTGAGATGTTCCTCGGCCAGGTCGGCTACGAGATGGAAACGCTGAACGCCGACAACAAGACCGACGTCCAGCAGAGCCAGATGAACGACGTCATTGCGCTGAAGCCGGCCGCGATCATTCTCGCTGCCGTCGACTTCAACGCGCTGAAGCCGGGCATCGAAGCGGCCATGGCCGCCGGCATCCCGGTGGTCGAGTTCGACCGCCAGATCACCTCGACCCCCTCGGCCTTCACCTCGGTCGCAGGCACCATCGAGATCGGCTATGTCGCAGCTGGCGAAGTCGAAAAGCTGCTGACCTCCAAATACGGCTCGGTCAAGGGTAAGATCCTCCAGGTCCTCGGCGACCCCGGCGACCCCTACACCCTCGATATCCAGAAGGGCTTCGAGGAAAAGATGGCGGCCTTCCCGGACGTCCAGATCATCTCGCTGCCCGCCATGATGTGGGAAGCCAGCAATGCCGGCACCATCGTCTCCGACCAGATGGTGGCCAATCCTGATATCGACCTGATCTTCAACCATGCCGCCCACCTGTCGGTGGCTGCCGCTGCCGCGCTCGAGTCGGCCGGCAAGAAGCCCGGCGACATCTTAATGCTGTCGTCCAACGGCGCTCCGGTCGGTCTCGACCTGATCCGCAAGGGGTGGATGCAGGTCGAAGTCGAGCAGCCGCTCTATGCTCAGGCGGCCGCCGTGGCGATGTTCATGGACAAGATCGTGAACAAGCAGGAGATCGTTGCCGGCGAGTATGACGTGCTCGGTCTCAAATCCACCGTGACGATCGAAGCCTGGGGCCCGAACATCAAGATCCCGGGCGCCGCGATCACCATGGACAACATCGACAACCCGGCCTTCTGGGGCAACCTGCAGCCGCCGACCGACACCATCCCCGCGGTCGAGTAAGCGACAATCGTCGATCCTTGCTCCTCCCCCGCCCAAACGGGGGAGGAGCAACCCAAACCCAGTGTCCCGATGCCCACCGAGGCCAATCCAATGAACCCCAGCACCCGCCGCAGCCTCGAATTCGTGCTCGATAACCTCGTCTGGTTCATCCTGATCGCGGTGCTGGCCATCTTTTCCGCCTTCGTGCCGAACTATTTCCAGCCCAGCATCTTCGCCAACATCATCGAGGCCTCCTCGGTGCTGGGCGTCATGTCCATCGGGCTGGCGCTGGCGATCATCGCCGGCCACATGGACCTGTCGGTGGAATCTGTCGCCGCGCTCAGCGCCATGGCAGTGGGGATCCTGTTCTGCTCGGCCGGCATCGGAATCGGCCTCGAGTTGACGCCCGACTGGCTGGCCGTCCCGGCCTCGCTCGTCATCGCTCTTGCCGTCGGCGCGGCCATCGGCCTTTTCAATGGCCTGCTGATCGTCAAGCTGAAGATGAACGCCTTCATCGTCACGCTGGCCAGCTACATCTGGGTGCGCGGCCTCGTCCTCGCCATCTCCGGCGGCCGCTCGGCCCAGGACCTCGCGCCTGCCGTGCGCTGGTTCGGTATCCAGCGCCTCGGCATCACCCTGCCCGACTTCAACTTCGCCATCCCGCTCACCGCCTGGCTCGCCATCGCCTGCTTCGTGGTCTTCAGCTTCATCATGGCAAAGACCCGGTTTGGGCGACACCTGAAGATCATCGGCGGCAACGAACAGGCCGCGTTCCGCGCCGGCATCAAGGTCAACCGCCTGCTCATCATCACCTTCGCCCTCGCCGGTGCCATCGCGGCGCTGGCCGGCTGGCTGCTCGCCATCCGCACCTCGGGCGCCACGGCGAACCTCGGCACCGGCATGCTGTTCAATGCCTTCGCCGCCGTGGTGATCGGCGGCATCAGCCTGAAGGGTGGCGTTGGCTCACTCCCTGGCGTTTATGCGGGCGTGCTGCTGCTCTCGGCGATCAACACCGCGATCAACTTGATGGGCCTGCAGGCGCAATATACCCAGGTGATCCATGGCGTCCTCGTTCTCGCCGCCGTGTTGCTCGACACCCTGAAACTCCGCATTCGGCAGAAACTCGCATGACCCGCCGCCTCGAAGGAAAAGCCGCCCTGGTCATCGGTGCCGCGAGCGGTATCGGCAAGGCGACGATCATCCGCTTCCTTGAAGAGGGCGCCAACCTGGTCCTCGCCGACTGGCAGGCCGAAGCCGGTGCCACCACGGCAGCAGAACTCGGCATCCCGTTCATTGCCACCGATGTGTCGAAACTTGCCGATGTCGAGGCGGCGGTCGCCCTGGCTGTGGCGCGCTTCGGCCGTCTCGATATCATGGTGCAGAATGCCGGGATCTACCCCTGGCAGCTGATCGAACAGACCTCGGTCGAGGACTGGGACCGCGTGCTCGGGACCAACCTCCGCGGCAGCTTCATCGCCGCCCGCGCCGCATTGCCGGTGATGAAGAAGCAGGGTTCCGGCCGCATCCTCTACACCTCGTCAATAACTGGGCCGCACGTCACCAGCCCCGGCCACGGCCACTATTCGGCCAGCAAGGCCGGGATCAACGGCCTGATCCGCGCCGCCGCGCTCGAATTCGCCGGCTATGGCATCACGGTGAACGGCGTCGAGCCCGGCAACATCCTCACCGAAGCCATCCAGCAGCATCGCTCGCCGGAGTTCATCAAGGGCATGGAAGACGCCATCCCGCTTGCCCGCCTCGGCAGCCCGCGCGACGTGGCCAACGCCTTCCTGTTCCTCGCCTCGGATGACGCGGCCTATATCACCGGCACGACGATTGTCGTCGATGGCGGGCAACTGCTGCCCGAAGGGGCCGACTTCCGCATCATGCCCGATCGGCGCTAGCGGAACGGCGTCACCATGAACGGCGTGTGCCGGGGCACTGGCGGGTGCTTCAGTTCGGCAAAGCCGAGCTTCAAGTAGAACTTCTGCGCCCCGCGGTTCTTGGGACTGACCCGGAGGTGCATGGCATTGCAGCCAGCAGCCGGCAGCTTCTGCATCACCTATTGCATGCCACGTTGGCCGATAGGCCGGCCGCGCCGTCTCCCCTCATGCCGGGGCGTGGATCGAAACTCTCTCACCGTCACCGAAACGCAAGCCGCGCAGGAGTCACGCCTCATGCAGGGGCGTTGATGTCAACGGCATAGCAAGAACCAGCCAGATTGCGGCGCAAAAGTTGGCCAGTTGGGCTCATCGTCCCTGAGGCAGGGAAGCAGGTAAGCGCCGTGGCCTGCGCGCTCACCAAAGAGCTGGCGGACGCCAGGGGCGCAACTCGAGCCGGCGCAGCTATTCTACGAGTTTCGTCTCGACGAGCACGTCCCTGCCGATCACCTGCTGCGGCGTATCGATCGCTTCCTCGTGGATCGAAGCTATGCAGGCGTCCACATAGATCAATGAACGAAGATAACCATTTTCCGGTTAACGCTTGCGTGGTAGGATTGGTGAAGTGGCGCGCGTGACGAAGTAGTCTTGTTGAGTTGGCGCGCGAGGAGCATGTGACGCGAAATGTCGTCAATCCCCGATACTCGCGAGCCCGCCACGGCAGCCGATGCCGTGCCGATGCCATGGGATGTGTTTACCGAGTTGCCTCATCGGCAGTTGTGCGGTGTCTGGACCAAGGCGGGGACGCGGTGCCGCAAGATGGTTGTGCCAGGCAGGGCGCGCTGCCGCTCGCACGGCGGCGCCGCTGGTGCGCCATTTGGGCCTCGAAACGGCAACTGGAAAACCGGCGAGTACTCGCAGGCAGCAAAGCTCGAAGTCCGCGAGGCCAACGCGGAGTTGCGCCGGCTCTACAAGATGGGCCAGGAGATCGGGTTATTCCCTAAACGTGGGCGTGGTCGAAAGCGGCCAGCGAAACCGGTTGCGGAGTAATGGCGTCGGAGGGGTGCTGCAGACTCGCGGGCCGTTTCGGCTAGACCCCTAGGCGACGGGTGCTGGAGGGGCCTCCAAGGTTCGCCCTAGGCGTGCCAGGGGCCCTGCGCGGGCGGCGACCACCGCAGTGATCTCCGATCGAAAACAGGCTTGCCGTGGCGTGGCGCGGTCCTACGGACCGCGGAGCCGAGTGCGCCCAGCCGTTAGGCCGGCGACGCCGCTCAACCGCAGCGAAATATGTCTGCCCCCTAGCCGCCGCGGGAGGAACAGGCCCAGCCCCCCGGGGCCACAATGGCCTGTATCCCTGTATCCCTGTATCCGGTGAAGAGGAGGGAAGGAGGCGGATTATGCCCAAGGGGCACGAAAAAGAGGGTGTCAATGGAT
>CAMDAL010000225.1 GCA_945888565.1 Devosia equisanguinis
CAGCGTGCGGGTCGAGACCAGCGCGGTGCCGACAAGCTCGGACTGCTGCTGGCGCAGGGCCTGGCGGGCAGTGCCCAGCGTGATACGCGGCCAGATATAGTCGTTGCCGACGAAGAAGTAGCGGTTGGCGTTGCGGGTGGTCTTCAGCCAGTGGAGCGCCGGGCCGAGCAGTTCGACATCGGTGGTGCCGATGGCGGCAGTGGAGGGGCCGACGGCGATGCCTTCATACTGCGAGGTGTAGATATAGGGCAGGCGGCCGCTGACGCGGCGGGTGATGGAATCGCGCAGGTCGGAGGTGTGGCTGCCGATGATGGCGCGCACGCCCTCGACCTCGATGAGGTGATCGACGGCGGCCCCGGCCGCTTCACCGGAGCCGAAGCCGCAATCGCCGAAGACGACCTCGAGCTCTTCGCCGAGGATGCCGCCCTGCTGGTTGATTTCGGCCGCGCCAAGCAGCGCCGCAGCATCGAGCGCCGGCGACCACATGCCCGCAACACCATGCCTCGCATGCAGCATGCCGACTTTCATGCACCGCTCCCCGCAAAGGACCACGAAGCTTGCCGGGTGAACAATCTCCCGGGCTCGCAGAAATGGCACACTGACCATTTGGATGGTGCTTGTCAAACGATTGATGACTTTTTGATCGAATGGACAAAGTGCCTAATTGATGGGCAGTTTCGTTTCGACCAAGAGTCCGCTTGCGTTTTCGATATTTCCGTATTTGATTATCAGCAGAGACATCAAATCGGATTTCGCTCATGGACGCCAAGGCGCCGCACACGATCGCTGCCACCGAAGAGCTGCACTACCTCAGCCTGACCGCGGTGTCGGAGCTGATCCGGACGGGCGTCGTGAGCCCGATGGAGGTGACGCGGACGCTGCTCGACCGGATCGCGGCGCTCGACGGCAGGCTCAGGAGCTATACCACGGTGACGGCGGAGCATGCGCTCGAAGGGGCGCGAAAGGCCGAGGCGGAGCTGGCGCAGGGGATCTGGCGCGGGCCGCTGCATGGCGTGCCGGTGGCGGTGAAGGACCTGTGCGACACGACATTCGCGCCGACCAGCGCCGGGACGTTCATCCATCGCGAACACATGGCGGCGGCCAATGCGACGGTGGTGGAGCGGCTCGAGGCGGCCGGCGCGGTGATCCTCGGCAAGCTCAGCATGACCGAGGGCGCCTGGGCCGGGCACCACCCGAAGATGAATACGCCCGTGAGCCCGTGGGCGGACGGGGTTTGGACCGGCGCATCGTCGTCGGGCTCGGGCGTCGCGACGGCGGCGGGGCTTTGCTACGGCGCGCTCGGCTCGGATACGGGCGGCTCGATCCGGCTGCCGTCGACGGCGTGCGGGCTGACCGGGATGAAGGCGACCTGGGGGCGGGTGAGCCGCGCCGGGGTGTGGGCGCTGGCGGATTCGCTCGACCATGTCGGGCCGATGACGCGGACGGTGGCGGATGCTGCCGTGATGCTCGGGGCCATTGCCGGGCATGATGCCAAGGACACGACGACGCTGAACGTGGGCGTGCCGGACTATCTCGCGGGGCTTGGCGGCTCGATCGCGGGGCTCAGGATCGGGCTCGATGAGGACTACGTGTTCGGCACCGCGGCGCCGGAAGTGGCGGCGATGATGCGCGAGGCGATCGCGGTGTTCGTGAGCCTCGGCGCTCGGATCGTGCCGGTGACGTTTCCGTCGGTCGATGAGGTGGGGGCGCACTGGACGACGATCTGCGCCACCGAGTGCGCAGCGGCGCATGGGATGACGTATCCGTCGCGCCAGGACGAATACGGCCCGGTGCTGACAACGCTGCTGGAGATCGGGCATGCGGCGACCGGCAAGGGGCTGGCCGAGGCGATGCAGTACCGGCTGAAGCTCAGCGGCGCGGTGGCCAAGACCATGCTCGATTGCGACATGCTGCTGGTGCCGGCGATCCCGACGCCGGCGCCGCTCGCCTCGATGTTCAGCCGCTCGATGACGGCCGACGAGTTCGACGGTCTGACCCGCTTCACCGCCGTGTTCGACATGACCGGGCAGCCGACGCTGTCGCTGTCCGGCGGGGTGGATACGCGCGGGGTGCCGATGGGCTTCCAGCTCGCCGGACAGCACCTCGGCGAAGCGCAACTGTTCGCGGCAGGCCACGCCTATCAGGGCGCCACGAGCTGGCACGCGCGCCATCCGACCCTTTCCTGAACCCAACCGAAAGAGGAACCTCCGATGCACAAGGTCACTATTCCCGCCCACATCGTCGATCGCGTCCGCAAAGTGCGTGGCGGCGACCACATCTATGCCGGGCTCGACATGAGCAAGGTGGCGCATGTGGTGGTCGACATGCAGGTCGGCTTCGTCGAGGTCGGCGCGCCGATCGAGGTGCCGATGACGCGCGAGATTTTTGGCACGATCAACACGATCTCGGAGGCGGTGCGGCAGGCGGGCGGGGTGAACGTGTTCACCCGCTACACCTACGATCCGGCCGAAAAGCACAGCTGGGACTAATGGTTCAAGACGCTGGGGGCGAGTCAGCTCGACGGGCAGGCCAAGATGGCGGCCGGCAAGCCGGACTGGGAGATCGACCCGCGCATGGAGGTGAAGGGCGGCGACATGATCGTCGACAAGACCCGCTTCTCGGCGCTGATCCCCGAGACCTGCGACATGGATGCCCAGCTCAAGGCGAAGGGTATCGACACGCTGATCATCACCGGCACGCTGACCAATTGCTGCTGCGAGAGCACGGCGCGGGACGCGCTGCAGATGGGCTACAAGGTGATCTTCATGAGCGATGCGAACGCGACGCTCAGCGACGAGGAACACCTCGGCACGCTGCTGTCGATGTACACGATCTTCGCCGACGTGATGGACACGCCCTACCTGCTCGACCTGATCGACAAGTCGAGCGCCGTCAAAGCCGCAGCCTGACCCCCCCAGAGACCACTCAGAGTGGTCGCGCTCTCGAACCGGAAAAGTCTGCAACTTTTCCTGAGAACGCTCCGATTGCGGCCCCAAGGGCCGGCCTCTCCCCCGAGGCCGGCCAACCCTCACGTCATTCCCAGGAGATATGCATGAACGTCCTCGCCAAGCCGGTGGAAGCCGGGGATATCGATGTCACCGAGCTGACCATTGCCGATGTGCAGGCGGGGTTTGCGGCGGGCAGGTTCACCTCGGAGGCGCTGACGCTGGCGCATCTGAAGCGGATCGAGAAATACGAGCCCTACTACAACGCCTTTACCTACATGCATGATGGCGCGCTGGCCGACGCGCGGGCGATCGACGCGCGACGGGCGGCGGGCGAGATGCTGGGGCCGCTGGCCGGGGTGCCGGTGGTGATCAAGGAGGCGATGGATTTCGTCGGGCTGCCCTCGACTGCCGGCTGGGCGCCGCTATCGAGCCGGGCCGGCGGGTTCGACCTGATGCCGACGGTGGATGCACCGGTGGTGGCGCGGCTCAAGGCGGCGGGCGCGGTGATCCTGGGCAAGACCAACATTCCGGCGTTCAGCTTCGACGGAGCGCGGGCCAATACCAGCTGGGACGGGCCGACCTACAATGCGGTGAACCGCGACATCGCGCCGGGCGCCAGCTCGTCGGGCACAGGCACGGCGATTTCCGCCAGCTTCGCGGTGGTGGGACTGGCCGAAGAGACCGGCGGTTCGATCCAGAATCCTGGCGCGGCGCAGAGCCTGATCTCGGTGAAGCCGACCTTCGCGCTCATCCCCAACACCGGCGTCGCGCCGCTCGCCGGCTCGACCCGCGACGTGGTGGGGCCGCATGCGCGGACGGTGCGCGACGCGGCCATCCTGCTGGACGTGCTGGCCGGCTATACCCCGGCCGACCCAAAGACGGTGGCGGCAATCGGGAACGTGCCGGCAGGGGGCTACACGTCGATGTTGTCCGACACGGCGCTCAAGGGCAAACGGCTCGGGCTTTATGGCGCGGGCTGGCGCAGCAAGCCGGTGGCCGAGGAGACGGCGACGCTCTATGCAACCGCCATCGAGGAGCTGAAGATGCGGGGCGCGGTGCTGGTGGACGACCCTTTCGCCGGCACCACATTCACCTCGCTCACCGATAGTGTCGGATTTGACTCGCGCGGGCTCGAATCGATCGTCCACGATTTCGAGAACTTCCTGCGCCGCATGCAACCGTTGGGGGCGCCAAGCTCGTTCAAGGCGCTGGCCGCCATGCTGCCCTCCGATCCGTTCGGCGAAGATGGTATTTTGGGCAGGCTCGCGAAGAACAGCGCCGTGGTGCGGACGTCGCTCGAGGATCCGACGCTGCCGCCCGAGCTGAGCGAGTTTCTCGCAGCGCGGCTTGCCTACCTGACGCTGTTCAACAAGGTGATGGCGGACAACCAGCTCGACGGGCTGGTGTTCCCGCAATCGGAAGGCCCGCTGCCGGGGGTGTTCGACAAGGCCGAGTACCTCGCGACGACGGTATCGGAAATCAACATCGCCGGGCTGCCGGGCGTGACGGTGCCGGCCGGCGAATATGGCAACGGCGCGCCGTTTGCGCTGATCTTCGTCGGGCGGATGTGGAGCGAGGCGGAACTGCTGAGCTTTGCCTACGACTACGAGCAGGCAACGAAGCACCGGATCGTGCCGGTGCTGGTGGAAACGCCGTATCCGGTGCCGGTGGCGTGAGGGGGCGGAGAGGCGAGTTCGTCGCCTTTCCGATTCCAGGGTCCGACCTCTGGCGATGGGCCGGACCCTGTATTGGCGGCTTGGCAGGCGGAGTGTCCGCCACTGTCTCAGTTGGCGTCGAAGCCGCCAAACATGCCATTGTTGTTGGCGAGGTTCTCCGTCGGGACGGGCTGGATCACATCCCAATGCTCGACCATCTTGCCGTCTTCGACGCGGAATAGGTCGTAGAAGGCCTGCGGCTTGCCGCCCCATTCGCCTTCGCTGACCGTCAGGACGAAGTTGCCCTCGCCCAGTACCTTGTGGATCTTGGTGTACTTGAACATGTTGTTCTGCGCCGTCAGCGTCTCGACGGCTTCCACGATTCCGCCAAGCCCGTCCTTGATGAAGGGGTTGTGCTGGGCGTAGTTGTCGGCGCTGATATAGTCGCTGATCTTGGACGGATCCTTGCCCATCAGTACGTCTTCGACCAGCGACACGGCGAGCGCCTTGTTCGCTTCAGTCTTGTCCAGGTCGGTGATCTCGGTGCCACCGTCGACCATGCTGCGGCCGCTCGCCGTATCGGCAACCAGGGGCTGGATGGCGTCCCAGTGCTCGGCGGCCTGACCGTTCTCGATGCGGTAGATATCGATGGTGACGATCTCGGGCGCACCGAACGCCTGGGCGTTGGTGAACGAGTTGTGCAGCACGACGAAGTCGCCATCCTGCAGGATGCGGTGGTTGGTATAGGTGATCCCCGAGGCCTCAAGGCCGGGCAGGAACCCGATCAGCGCATCGCGGCCTGTGGGCACAAACGGATTGTGCTGGATATAGTCCTCGGCGACGTACTTGCGGACGCCTTCTTCGCTGAAATCCACGAACAGCGCCCGGAAGGCATTGTTGGCGATCTCTTTCAGGTTTTCGCCATTGTCGGCAAAGGCGGTGGTCGAAAGCAGCGTGACCGCGGTCGCTGCGAGCAGAGTCTTCAACATTTTTGGGAGTCCTTTGGATTGAACTGGGGTCGTTGGCGGAAGGGCACGGCGCGGTCGCGTGTGTCGGCTGGTTTGGGTGGTCGGCTGCTTGCGCGTTGTGTTACCGAGTGGTACAAAATCCGAGTCGGCCCCGTCAAGGCATAAAATACCGATCGGTATAAAAATGACTGAGGACAGTTCCAGACCCGTGCGCGGGCGCCCCCGGACGATGAGTGCCCAGAAGGTGCTCGATGTCGCGATGACCGCCTACTGGCTTGGTGACCCTGCCGACGTATCGATGAACGCCATTTGCCAGATGGCGGGCGTTTCCAAGCCGTCGGTCTATCGAGAGTTTGGCAACGAGGACGGTCTCGCCTGCTCGGCCCTCAACCAATATGCCGAGCGGGTCCTATCCGAGATGCTGGCCATCCTGCATCGCGGGACGCCCTTGCGCGAAACGCTCGACGCACTGATCTACTTCGCGAGCGACGACCCGCGCGTGGACAAGGGTTGTCTGTTCTACAAGATGCGTGCCGGCAAGCATCGGCTGGGCCCCGAAACGCGCGCTCGGCTGAACGAGATCGATGCGGCCGCATATGCCGCCTATGCGGGTTTCTTGCAGGCCCGCAGCGATGCCGGTGATGGGCCGAGTTCATTGCCCGTTGCGGTGGCGGCGAATTATCTGAGCGAGCAGATGGCGCTGGCGATCACGCAGCGCGGCCAGGGCGAGGACAAAGCGCGCATCCGCCAGGTGCTGGAATTGGCATTGTCGGTGCTCGCGAGGCCATGAACGCAACGGCTGTTTCTGGCCGAAAAGCGGACTCGCGGCGATGGCAGCTTTGGGCACAACCGCTCACTCACTTCCTGTAGCTCTGGCGTCCTCACGCTGTGAATCTTTGCGCGACGAGTCTGGAAAGGGCCCCGGTCGGTCCACTTACGCGGACTGTCCGGGGCGGCGACGGCAGGAGACTCGGTGGGAAACCGCGCATCGGCGTTGGGCCTCATCGAGCCTCCTGCGGATTACTTGTCGCTGCCGGCGAGGGCCGCGTCGAAGCGGTGCCACGTGGCGGTCATGTCGATGATGGAATGCGTTCGGCGCGCTTCGTCCATCGTCAGGGCCAATAGGCCGGCTTCGAGGGCGTCGAGAACGGATACCGGGAGCGCGGCGCCGTCGGTGAGGTGCTGGCAGATGCCGCGCGCCATCTGCTCGTCGGCGCCGTAGTGCGCCGACAGGTCGCTGGGCGTGTAG
>CAMDAL010000226.1 GCA_945888565.1 Devosia equisanguinis
GATGGCGACATTGATGGTGACGAAGAGGACGATGATGCCGGCAATGTTCGCCGGCCGGTGTCGCACGATCCGAGTTTCACCTACCTGATCCGCGATCCCACAGGCCAGGTCGTCCTCCGCGATCGTCATGCCAGCGACCTGGTCGTTCCGGGCGACATTCCCGAAGGCTTCGGCGAACTCGACACCCAGCGCACCTTCAGCCTGACCGAGCTGCGCAGCGGCTATTCAATCGTCGTGGTGGAAACCAGCGACCGCCGGCTGACGGGGCTGCGCGACAGCATTGCGGCACTGGGGCTGCCTTTGCTTGCGCTGCTGCCGCTGATGGCGGGGGGCATCTGGCTGGCCATGCGTCTGGCTCTCCGTCCGCTCGAGGTGCTGCGACAGGACATTGCCCTGCGCGACAGCCGGAACCTGGAGCCGCTGCTATCCGATGGCCATCCCATTGAGCTCGCCCCGATCGCCGAAGCCGTCGGCGCGCTCCTGTCACGGCTGAAATCGGCCCTCGATGCAGAGCGTTCATTCGCTGCGCGGGGTGCTCATGAGCTGCGAACGCCGATTGCGGGAGCGCTCGCCCAGACACAGCAACTGGCAGTCGAGCTCGGAAACGGACTAGGATCCAAGCGGCTGCAGGAAATCGAGGCGGCGCTGAAGCGCCTGTCGATCCTCTCGGAGAAACTCTTGCAGATGGCGCGCATCGAGGCGGGTTTTGCCAGATCAGACGTTGAGACTGATCTGCTGCCCGTGCTGACCATGGTGGTCCGCGACTTCAATGCGAACAGTACCTGGCGCGGCCGCGTGCAGGTCGACACCGGAGCGGCCAGGCTGATGGCGGCCATCGACCCGGATGCATTTGCCGTCGCGGTCCGCAATCTGGTCGAGAATGGCCTCAAGCATGGGGCACCGGACTCCCCCGTGAAGGTTCTCCTCGAAGACGGAGGGACGGTGTGTGTTCGCAACAGCGGTGCCCTGGTCGACAAGGCAGAACTGGACCGATTGGGGCAGCCATTCGTGCGCGGGGTGACCACGGCGGACGGCAGCGGCCTTGGCCTGTCTATCGCCCGCTCCATTCTTGAGCAGGCAGGTGGCACGCTCGTGCTAAGGTCACCGTCCCCTGGCGCCATTGATGGCTTTGAAGCGGCAATGGTTCTTCCCAAAGTACGACACTGAGCAACGATCTCCCCCAAAGGACACAGCATTTTTCTGTGAAGTAACCATGACCCTTCCCTATCAGTCTGCCCACGAGGAACTCCACTTCATCAACCGCTCCGGCTGGTTGCGTGCCGCGGTGCTGGGCGCCAATGACGGCATCGTCTCGGTTTCCTCGCTGATCGTCGGTGTCGCGGCAGCCGACCCAAGCCCTGGGGCCGTGCTGATCGCAGGTGTCGCCGGGCTGGCCGCCGGCGCAATGTCCATGGCGGCGGGCGAGTACGTCTCGGTCAGCTCGCAGTCCGACATCGAACGCGCCGACATAACGCGCGAGAAGCAGGCCTTGATCGACACGCCCGCCGAGGAAGAAGCCGAACTCGCATCGATTTACGAGGCGCGCGGCCTGTCGCCTGCCACGGCGGCGCTGGTTGCCAGAGAAATGACCGAGAAGGACGCTCTCGGCGCCCATGTCCGCGACGAACTTGGCTTGTCCGAAGTGCATACGGCCAACCCGCTGCAGGCGGCCCTGGCCTCCGGCCTGACGTTTACGATCGCCGCCGCCTTGCCGTTGGTCGCCGCCGTGCTGGCCCCTGCTGGCACGACAATCCCCGTCGTGGTCGTGACGACCCTCATCTGTCTGGCGGGACTGGGAGCGCTCGGCGCCCGGGCCGGCGGCGCCCCTCTGCTGCGCCCGACCCTGAGGGTCTTGTTCTGGGGCGCTGCCGCGATGGCGATCACAGCGGGTGTAGGTCGCCTCTTTGGGGTCAGCGTCTAGCACCCACCAGGATGGCCGCTCTTGGCCCGCGTGCGATGAACGTCCGCACTGCTGACCAACCGCCCGAGCCTACCTCACGTTGATGGAAGATTGGGACAACGTCATTCGGGCAGAATCGGTGAATGCTGCAATCATCCGGATTGGGTAGTCTCACGCCCAACGAATGGGTTCGCAATTCGCGAGGAGTTCTGCGGGTGGGTATCTACGACGACCTGGGCATCAAGCCGATCATCAACGCGTCAGCAACACTCACCAAACTGGGTGGATCGCGCATGCCAGCGGAGGTCCTCGAGGCAATGCAGGCGGCTGCCGGGGCGTTTGTCGATGTGCCGCTGCTGCAGGCGCGGGTCGGCGACCGAATTGCCGAGTTCACCCGGAACGAGGCGGCATTCGTTTCCTCGGGGGCGGCAGGGGGGATCGTGCTCGCGGTCGCAACCCTCATGGCGGCGCCGAACGAACCCGATCCGATGGCGTATCCGATGCTCAAGGGCATCACCAGGAACGAAGCCATCGTCTTCGCGTCGCAGCGGAACGGCTATGACTTCGCGATTGTGCAGACCGGCGCCTCCATCGTTGAATGCGACGACACGCTCGACTCGTTCGAGGCGGCCATAAGCGGGCGGACGGCTTGCCTGGTCTGGTTTGCCGGTGCGCTGGCCGCGAAATCGCCGCCGATCGAGGATGTCATCGCGATCGCGAGGAAGCACGGCGTGCCGGTGCTGGTGGACGCCGCGGCGCAGATCCCACCGGTTTCGAACCTCTGGCACTACACCAGGGTCCTCGGCTGCGAGGGCGTCCTCTTCAGTGGCGGCAAGGGCATGCGTGGGCCGCAATCGGCCGGTCTGGTCCTGGGGAGCAGGGCGTTGATCGCGGGTTGCCGCCGGCTCTCACCGCCGACGCAGGGCATCGGCCGGCCCCTGAAAGTCGGAAAGGAAGAACTCGCCGGCATGCTCGCTGCCGTCCAGCACACGCTTGCGCAGGACGAGGGCGCGATGCTCGAAGGCTACGAGGCGATCGTCCAGAAGTGGATGAGGGACCTCGCCGGAATTGCGGGCGTGACGACGGAACGCGGCTTCCCGAGCGAGGCAGGCCAACCGCACGCCCGCACGATCGTTCGTTTCGATGCCGGATTCAGGAAGACGCGCGACCAGGTCATTGGCGAACTCAAGAACGGCGATGTCTGGATCGAGGTCGGTGTACTAGCCGATGAACCGAACGCCATCGCGCTCAATCCGCAGACGTTGACGCGCGAAGAGGCCGATATCGTCGCGGCTCGATTGCGGCAGATTCTGACCAGCTGATCACGTCTCAAGGGAAATCATCGATGGCATTCAATGTCCGGAAGCGCGGCAAGCTCACCTATTACTATGAAGGCGATCGACCGGTGCTCTCGGCGCTGGTCACCGAGGAACAGGCGGATGGCGACCTCAAGATTCATTTCGCTGGTCTGACGGGTGGTTACTCAGCGAAGGGCGTTTTGGGCCTCGACAAACTCGTGTCGATGGATCCGCATCAGGAAGTCGCACTGGTCTTCAGGTGCTGGGAGAAGTGGCTGGTCGATGCGGGGATCTGCTCGTCCTTGCGGGACATCGATTTCGTCGAGATGCATGCGTTCGGGGCCCAGCCGAAGACCCCCAACATCCTCGCCGACCCCGCCGGATATGCCGCCGAGCAGGATCGCCTCCGGAAAGCCTATGCCGAGGCGTACTCATCCTTCTTCGCCGACAACCTTCCCGAAAATGGAGTTCCCTGCCGCTTCACCGTCCATCTGATCGATTTCCCGGACAAGGCGGCCTCGTACGAGTTCTATTCGACCGCGCTCCTCCAACGCGCATTGCAGAAGCGTTAGTCATGCTGGATGGCCGTCAGCCCGGTCGGCGGGCGGCAAGGAGATTTGTGCGGACTGGGCACAACGTCGGCGGTCAACTCTGCAACTGCCTCGTAGCTCTCGTGGCAACCGAGGCACGCCCACGTCTCGCGTTTTGGGATGCTGAGCTAGCCGGGCGTCCTTCGGGGCGCCCGTTTGCTCTGGGCGGCGGCTAATTGCGTCTCCGGAAGCAATTCACCAAGCCTTAAGCCTGCCGACTTATTGTCGGTCCCGGGAATGCTGTATCTTATCCAGTCGATCCGCCGGTGGCCCGGACAGCTACCGGTCAACGCCGCCGGACTCCGTCCGGCTGCGGTAATCGGCTACGCAGAACTGCTCAGTACAGGCCGATCCGTATGGGTTGCTGCCTGTTGGCTCTACATCCCGGTTGTTTCCAAGGCGTCGCAGAATGAAAATCAAGACCCGAGTGTTCATCGTCGTTGTCATCATGGGCGTGATGATAGGCGCGGTTGGCAGCATTGCTGCTTACTTCGCGATGAGCTTCGAACAGAAGGTACAGCAACTTGAGAACGCCTCCGCGCGGGCCTTCGCGGGGGAGCGCCTGAACCGGCTGGTCACCGCCGTGGTGATGGATGCCCGCGGTATTTATGCCTCGGATACTGTCGAGCAGGCCAAGCCGTTTGGTGAGGGTATCATGGCATCGCTCGACAAGATCGATTCGCATGTCGCCGCATGGCAGGCGCTGATCCCAGCGTCGCAGGCGGCTGCCTTCGAGAATCTCAAGGCCAGAACCGTGGAGTTCCGCAGCTTCCGTGCGGAGACGGCGCGGCTCGGCGAAGTCGATCCGGTACAGGCCAATGCGCAAGGCAACAACGAGGCCAACCGCGCCAATCGGAAAGCCTTCCAGGCTGAAATCGACGCGTTGGTGAAGCAGGACCAGGAGGAGTTCGCCGCTGCAAATGCCGACCTGCACGCCTTCGAGAGCCTGCTGATACCCGCCGTTGCCGGAACGACTATTCTCGGTTTGCTGCTCGGCGTGATCGCGGCTGCGATTGTCGCCACACGCTATATCACGCGTCCGCTGGCGCGGGTCACCGGCGTCATGGGCCGCCTCGCCGAGGGCGACCTGACGGTCGAGATTCCCTATGTCGGCGAGAAGAATGAGATCGGCCAGATGGCGGCAGCCGTGCAGGTGTTCAAGGAGAACGGTATCCGCGTTGCCGAAATGAACGAGGATGAACGGACCCGGCACGCCAAGGCAGCCGAACGGGCGCGCCTGATGCAGGAGTTCCAGGACGGGTTCGACGGCGCCGTCGAGGCGACGCTGCAGGGCGACCTGTCGAAGCGCCTCGCCACCGGCCAGGCCGACCAGGATATCGCCCGCATCTCGTCCAACTTCAACCGGCTGATGGACACGGTGAGTAGCGGCCTGAGCGAGGCCGGCGAAGTGCTGGCGGCGCTCGCCGAAGCAGACCTGACGCGCCGCATGCACGGCAGCTACCAGGGCGAATTCGCGCGTCTCAAGGACAACACCAACACGGTGGCCGAGAAGCTGACCGATGTCGTCACGCGCCTCCGCGGCACCTCGCAGAGCCTGCGGACGGCAACTGGCGAGATCCTGTCAGGCGCCAACGATCTTTCCGAGCGCACCACCAAGCAGGCAGCGACGATCGAGGAAACGTCCGCTGCAATGGAGCAGTTGTCGCAGACGGTCATGCAGAACGCCGAGCGGGCCGGCAGCGCGTCCGAAAATGCCCAGGCCGTGACTGTTGCCGCCGAGGAAGGCGGTGCGGTGATGGTCCGCGCCAACGACGCCATGGAGCGGATCACCGAAAGCTCGGGCAAGATCTCCAATATCATCGGCATGATCGACGACATTGCCTTCCAGACCAATCTGCTGGCGCTCAACGCCTCGGTGGAAGCGGCCCGCGCCGGCGAAGCCGGCAAGGGCTTCGCCGTGGTGGCGATCGAAGTCCGCCGCCTGGCGCAGTCCGCCGCAGAAGCGTCGCGTGATGTGAAGGTGCTGATCGAGCAGTCTGCCACCGAGGTGACTGCCGGCTCGAGGCTGGTGGCCGATGCAGCGACCAAGCTGCAGTCGATGCTGGAAGCGGTCCGGCGCAATCGATCGCTGCTCGACGACATCGCGCAGCAGAGCCGTGAGCAGGCTTCCTCCATCGAGGAGGTGAACACCGCGGTTCGCCAGATGGACGAAATGACCCAGCACAACGCCGCGCTGGTCGAAGAGACAAATGCCGCCATCGAGCAGACCGAGACGCAGGCCGTCGAACTTGACAGCATCGTCGCGGTCTTCACGGTCGGCGGCGAGGCTCAGTCGATGCGCGAAACCGTCTTTACCAAGAAGCCAGCCAAGCCAGCTACCGCCACGAAGGCTGCAGCGCAGCGCTACCTCGGCCGCGGCAATGCGGCGATCAAGGCCGACGACTGGGCCGAATTCTAAGCCGGTGACAGTCCAACGAGACATGTATATTGCCGGCAGCTGAGGTGGGATTTCTTGGACCCGAAACACTAAATCCGGTCACCACCAGACTTTTCAACGGGCGTCCGCCGGGGCGCCCGTTTGCTTTGGGCACCTAAGTGCGCATCCGGAAGCAATTCACAAAACCTTAAGCTTGGTGATCTACTATTGTTAGCGGGAATGCAGTTCAAACTCAGTCGATCCACCGGAGGCCCGGACAGCCTTTGGCAGAAGTGGAGCTGCATCCAGTTGGGCCTGTTGGTCGCGCGAACAGAAGCAGATAAAGGCGGCCCATGTGGGCGGCAGTCTGATCCAATTACTGTTCTGTTGCTGTCCAAAGGCAGCCATCCTGATAGTCGGGACCTCTGTCTGCAGCCATCGTGCGCATTCCACGGCATCCGGCCATCCATTCCACGAGCATCCGGCCGGCCGTTCCATGAACATCCAGCCACCCTCGTGAGGGGCCTGCAGGGCTTCTCTTCATTCTGGATTTCAGTGTCCGCAGTCAAGGGTGTTGGTGGCGCGGAG
>CAMDAL010000227.1 GCA_945888565.1 Devosia equisanguinis
AGGATGGCGAAGGTGAGCGCGCAAAGCGGCACGAAGAGCAGGACGATTGTCGCATCGATGCCATCAAGCGCCGGAAGCATGCGATGCGGTACGAGGCCAACCAGCATGGCGATACCCGCGCCCACCAGCGTCAGTGAAAAAGCAATGACGGCCGTTGCCGACAGGCGGCTCGCACCGGCAGGATTTGCTCCCGAAGGCTTGCGGATCGGCATGGCGGCACTCCCTGAAATCACAACGCGGTGAGAAAGCCGCGCGAATGCGGATTTTGCTCGTTGCTGTGAGGACGAAGCGTGGACCATTTGAGGGCAATCGTGTGGCGATGCCGGATGGTCCCGATGAGACGGAGGGTCGAATGGGTCGGTTCAGAGACTTTCGAGTGTACCTGGCGGCGCTGCTGGCGCTGGTCCTTATGGCGGGAGCGGCGCAGGCGCAGGACGCGGTGGCGCCCGACGTGCCGTGGCAGGATGTGATCACCGCGCAGGTCGAGGCGTTTCGCACGGCCGATGCGCCAGAGGCGTTCCGCTACGCCGCGGCGCCGTTCCAGTTGGCCTTCCCGGACGCCGAGACGTTTCTCATCACCATCGTCGGCTCCGGGTACGGTCCGATCATGGAATCCACCAGCCACAGTTTCGGCGCCTATTCGCAGGTCGACCCGCGGTCGATGGCGCAGCAGGTGATGTTCACCGGTCGCGATCTCAGCCGGCACGAGGCGATCTACGTGCTGACCGAGGAGGAGGGTGGCTGGCGGGTATCGGGCGTGCAACTGGTCAAGGCACCGGGGATGGGCGTCTGACCGCCATACGGCTGAGTTGCCGGAAAGCGTCGCCCGGCCTATCAAGGCCGGGGATTTTCCGGAGCTTCTGACACATGGCCTTCCTTTCCGATGCGCTCGGCCGCATCCAGCCGTCCGCGACCGTGGCGATCAACTCGAAGGCCGCCGACATGAAGCGGGCCGGTGCCGATGTGATTTCGCTCGCCGCCGGCGAGCCGGATTTCGATACGCCGGAGAACGTCCGCAACGCGGCGATCGCGGCGATCAACGCGGGCAAGACGCGCTACACCAATGTCGACGGTATTCCCGAGCTCAAGGAAGCGGTGGCGGCGAAGTTCAGGCGCGACAACAAGCTCGACGTGACGGCAGCCGACTGCTTCGTGTCGCCAGGTGGCAAGCAGGTGATCTTCAACGCGCTGATGGCGACGCTGAACCCCGGCGATGACGTGGTGATCCCTGTGCCGTACTGGGTGAGCTATCCCGAAATCGTCAAGCTGTGCGGCGCCAACACGGTGTTCGCCGTGGCCGACGCGACGACCGGTTTCAAGCTCAAGCCCGAGGTGCTGGAAGCGGCGATCACGCCGAAGACCAAGTGGCTGATCCTCAACACGCCGTCGAACCCGACTGGCGCCGCCTACTCTTACGACGAGTTGCGCGGGCTGGCCGACGTGCTGCTGCGCCATCCGCAGGTGCATATCCTCACCGACGATATCTACGAAGTGCTGGTCTATGACGGCGGCCGGTTCTCGACGATTGCCGAGGTCGAACCGGCGCTGCGGGAGCGGACGCTGACGATGAACGGCGTCTCCAAGTCGCACGCCATGACCGGCTGGCGGATTGGCTACTGCACCGGGCCGAAGCCGCTGCTGGGCGCCATGCTGAAGCTGCAGAGCCAGTCGACCACCAACCCCTCGTCGATCTCGCAGTGGGCGGCGGTCGAAGCGCTCAACGGGCCGCAGGGTTTCCTCGCCGACTGGCGCCAGATTTTCCAGGATCGGCGCGACCTGGTGGTGAAAGGCCTCAATGCCAATACCGGCCTCGACTGCCTGACGCCGGAGGGGGCGTTCTACGTCTTCCCCTCGGTGAAGCGGCTGCTCGGCAGGACCTCCGGCTCGGGCGTGAAGCTGAACACCGACGAGGACGTGGTGATGGCGCTGCTCGCCGAGACCGGCGTGGCGCTGGTGCACGGCACCGCCTTCGGCCTGCCGGGCCACATGCGGCTCAGCTATGCGGCGGCCACGTCGCAGCTCGAAGACGCGGTGAGCCGCATCCAGGATTTCTGCTCGAAGGTCAGCTGATGGCGGGCTACCCGGTCGGCGAGCCGCGATCGAGCGGCTGGCTGCCAGTGGGCGAAGGGCACGAACTCTACTGGGAAGAGGCGGGCAACCCCGACGGGGTACCGGCGCTGATCCTGCACGGCGGGCCGGGCTCGGGGTTTTCGGAGTCGATGCGGCGCGTGTTCGATCCTGCGACGTATCGAATCATCGGGTTCGACCAGCGGATGGCGAAACGCAGCCGACCGAGTGCCGCAGAGCCGGATGCGGATTTGTCGACCAACACGACCTGGCATCTGGTCGACGACATAGAGCGGCTGCGAGTGTTCTTTGGTGTCGAGCGCTGGGTGTTGTTCGGCACCTCGTGGGGTACGACGCTGGGGCTCGCCTATGCCGAGGCGCATCCCGATCGTGTCGCCGCGATGGCGTTCGCCGGGGTGACGATGACCCGTGCCGAAGAGATCGACTGGCTCTATCGCGGCATCGCACCGTTGTTTCCGGCGGAGTGGCAGAAGTTTGTGGCCTACGCACCGCCAAACACGCCCGAAGTGGCGCTTATTGCGGCCTACAGCGACATGATGTTCGCAGCCGACGCGCTGGTTCGGGAGGCCGCGGCGCGTGCGTTCCACGACTGGGACAATGCGTCGGTGTCGGCGAACCCGTCCGCCGGCTTGCCGTCCGACGGCCTGCCGATTGAGCGGCTGCTGTCGCGCGGACGCATCGTGACCCACTATTTCCGGCATCACGGCTGGCTGGAGCCGTGCCAGATCCTGCGCGATGCCGGCCGGATTCGGCACATCCCGACGGTGCTGGTGCAGGGCCGGCTCGACATGCAGGGGCCCTTGAAGACTGCATGGGATCTTCAGCAGGCGTTCCCCGAAGCGGAGCTCAGAATCATCGAGGGCGCCGGGCATTCGAGCGGCGATGCGGGGATGACCGAAGCGCTGGTCGACGCCTTCGACCGGTTCGCTTCCCGCTACATATAGCTGAAGATACTCATCGGGTTGCCGCTGCTCTCTGATGTGCTGCTTCCGCCCCACATCGCGCTTCCGGTGGCCTCGCCGAGCATCGAGCCAAGCTTGCTGGCGGTGGCATAGGACGAGACGGCGGCGGCGTAGAGCTTGTCGGTCCAGCCGGCGGCGGCCCGTTCCTCGGTGCTCATGGCGCCATAGAGCGAGATGATGTTCTCGGCGAAGGCGGCAGGGTTGCTGGCATCGGCATTCTTGAGGCCGGACAGCACGGCAGCGCCGGCGCGTGAGCGCATCTCGGACTTCGCCAGCCGCACTTCCTCGGCCTTGAAGCTGCCATCGGCGTTCAGCGCCACGGCGGCGACGGAGCGGGAGTCGAAATCCTTGTAGTTGGCTCGGGTGCCGCCGGCCTTGTACTGGGCGTCCAGCGTGGTGCGGGCGTCGGATGCGACGCTGACAATGTCCCGAAGCTCGCCGGTTTCGCCCTCGGCCAGCCTCTTCAGATACTGGTTGACCGGATCGACATCGGCGGATGGCAGGGTTGCCGGGTCGGAGACCAGTTTCTTCTTCATGTCCTCAAGCGCCGAGCGCTGTTCGGCATAGGTGGCGGAAGCCTTCTCCTCCGGCGTCATGGAGTCGAAGTAGGCGAGGGCCGCCTCGTAGAGGTTGCCGATGGTCCCGGTGACGCGGCTGACGGCAGTGGGGCCGGCCATGGCTGCATCGAACCGGTTCTGCAACTCGAACTGGGCGGCCTTCTGCTCGTCGGCGGTGAAGGCCTGTCCTGCATTGGTGCTGATGGCGTAGAGCTCGCGACGATCGACCGTGCTCAGGTCGGCGACGAGCTTGCCGTCGGCCAGCGGGGTGGTGAGCTTCTGATCGGCGAGGAGCTTGTCGAGGCTGGTGCGCGCATCGCTGGCCACGGTCTCAAAGTCACGCTCGATCGACGCCAGTGCCGCCTTCGCCTCGGCGGAGAGGGTGATGCTGGTCGCAGCGCTGGAGGGCGACGACGTGGTTGTGGCCGTGGGGCCGGTCTGTGCGGCCTTCTGGGCGTTGGCGAGAATCTGGGCGTAGGTGAGGGACGCGTTGTTGACGGAACTGACGCTGGTCATCGGGCGCTCTCCTGGCCGGGCACGCGTTGCGATGCATGCGGCGTGCCAGTGCGGAGAGGGCCGGAATCCGGGGGGCTGGGCCGCCTGACGCTGCCGGTGGGCAGGATATGCCGGGTCAGAACTGCCGTGCTGCGGACAAAAAAAGGCCCCGCTCGAGGGGATGAGCGGGGCCAAACAGTCAACGCCGAAGCGTCAACCGAGCGAGAAGCGGTCAGGGAGGAGGAAGACCGCAATCTCTGAGACGGGACCAGGGAGGAGGAGAGGTCACCGTCTCGTCGAAGCTGAATATGACCGCCCGTGATGAGTTGGACAAACGCCGATCCGGAAGGGGGGGTATGCGCTGAGCGGTGATGTGACGGGGTGTCGCGGGGCGCGAGGCGGCGGCCGAAGCAGCTGATGTGCATCGCCGCGCCGAAGCCGCTCATCAGTGTCACAGCAAAAAAAGAGGCTCCATCCGAAGATGGAGCCTTATGATCGGATCGAAATCCAAATCCAAAGTAGTGGCAAATGGACGAGGGAGGAGGAGAACGCCATTTGCCGGGTGGCCCGAAGTCCAGGGAGGAGGAGAGGACTTCAAGCCGGGTGTCGCAGATCCGAACCGAGGGAGGAGGTTACGGTGCGGCTCACATCGACACTCACAATATGAACTTTGACCGTTTGGTCAGCAGTACGCATGACTACATGCCAGCTATGCGTTTTGTGGTGGTGGTTGCGAAGGAGTTTCGAAAGGCGCTGCCGCTGCTGGGGCTGGGCGAAAGCCGCCCAAAAAAACAAGGCCCCGCTCGAGGGGAGAGCGGGGCCGAGTAGCAGGCGTTGCCACCTGCTGGAGAACAATCAGCGAGCGCGAGGAGGAGGAGGGAGATACGCTCAGCCGCTGTTGACCGGTGATATAGGTCTATCTTGCTGACCCATCAATGGGATCGCTGTCATGCACGTCATGCGTTTTTTGCATGGCTACCAAGGCGCTGATTTTGATGAGTTAATCGGCCTAAACGCGATTGTGATGCGCTATGGTACCCCACAAATGGGGAATGCCGGGACACCCGCGCGAACTGGCTATTCCGCGAAAGCCTCGGCCAGGACCGTCCGCAGGTCACCACCCTCGGCGTAGACCACATTGTCGATGCGCCAGGCGCCTGCGGAGTGCGTCGGCCGGTCGACTTCGACGAGGTGAAGCCGGTCGGTGAAGCTGGCGTCGGGCGCGGCGGGGAAGGTGTAGGTGATATCGACCCAGGCCTCGCCCTGCGCTGGACCAACGAGGCCAACGGTGCATTCGGGGGCGTAGTCGGGCCAGGTCTGCCAGGGGATGCCGTCGCCCAGCGGGGGCTTGTCGTCCGGGTTGGCGGCGGCCCACGCGGCGTCCTTCTGCTCGGCATCGGCAATGACTTGCGCGAGCTCGACGGTGAGCAGGCCCTGTACGGGCGCCATGTCGTTGCCGATGCGGGAGATGCAGAAGATGCCGCCGACATCTTCGGGCGATAGGGTGTGCATCTGGGCCGAAGCGGGCGCGGCAGTCAGGGCCAGCGCGATGCCGGCGAGTGCGACGATACGGTGCATGGGGAACCCCGGTGTGTGTTCGTCGCCGCGATAATGCCACTGTGATGAACGGCGGCTGAAGGCGGATGAACGAAGCAGCGGGGGCTCAGCGGCGCGGCGTATCTCGCAGGTCGAAGCGGGGGCGCTCGGTGCGGTACTGCGGGCGGAGGCGGTCGGGATGCTGCAGGGTCTGCAGGGTCCAGCGAAGCCGCGGCCAGAGGACGACCAGGCAGTAGCCGGTGATGGCGATAAAACAGATGACGAGGAGGGCTTCGGTCACAGGCGAACTCACGTGCAGGTCTTGCACGGGAGAGATAGCGTTAAGGGTTCGTTAGGCAAGCCGGGGGCTGCAACATGGTCAAGCCGGATAGCTAACCCGGTTCGTTAATGCCGGACTCACCGAGCGGGCAGGGCACGGTTGAGCATGGCGAGGGCGTTGCTCATGGCGGCGCCGAGGCCGCCGGGCGGGGTGGGGGGCCGCGGAGGCGGCGGTTCGGTATCGTCGGCGGGCGGCTCGAAGCTGTCATCAAGGCGCGTGGTGGTATCGATTAGGCTGTCGGCGAGGCGCCGCTCGCGATCCCAGGTGGAGCCGCGGTCGCTGCCATCTGTGATGTCGATGAGCATTGCGTGGACAAAGCCCATGCCGAACGATGCCATGACGTTCTCCTCTTGTGGCCGATCACCGAGTTTGCGCCCGAGCCGGGACCTTGTGCAAGGGCCAGGTTCAGGTCTGGGGAGAGCGATCGTAATCGCGGCGGGCGAGGTCGGCGCCGCGCAGGTTCTGGTGGGGCAGGGGCTCGGTATCCCACTCGCCTGGCGGGCGCTGGCCGAGGATGCCCAGCCACATGAGTTCGGCGAAGTTCTCGGCGTGCAGCTTCAGCATCAGTCGACGCCGGAACACCTCGACGGTGCGCGACGAGATGCCGAGAAGGTCGGCACAGTCCTTGTTCGACCGGCCGAGCAGGACGAGGTCGAAAATCTCGGCCTCGCGCGGGGTCAGGAGCCGGGCGAAGCGCTGGGACGGACGGATGATGTCCTGCATGGCGGTATCCTCAAACAAGAGGAACG
>CAMDAL010000228.1 GCA_945888565.1 Devosia equisanguinis
CCGCAAAAGCTGGGAATCCCAAACCAATGCCGCCGACAAAATCACAAGCTTCTTCGACCGAACGCCCAAAACCCTTGCGAAACCGAATACTTCAAATCGCCGGAAAACCCCCGCCAACCGCGGCGTTCCAGACTTCTTCACGACTGACCAGCTGAGCTTGATCAAAGTGGCGTCCCAGACCGCCCTCCGGTACGCGAATCGGTGCCGCCGCCAAAAGCTACCCGCCGTCGAGTCGATAGAGGTTGCCGGTAAGCAGTGCCTCGTCCTGATAGAAGTCCGCGAAGCGTCGGCGGAGGCAGCGGCGATCCCGAGAAGTTATAACTCAGGACAAACTCGGTGTATTTGCCGGCCGCGGGTAGGACGGGCAGCACATAGCGTTACGAGTTCGATGCGCTAATCGCGGCGGGGTTCTGTATCTCCGACAACCTCGCGTGAGGCTCGCCGGCAGCTCGCGTCATCGAGACCGTCTCGCGCGTCCGTCTGGCCTTCGCCGCCGCCTGCCCGCAAGCCGAACTCTTCCGCATCATCGCCATCGCGCAGCAGTCTGCCGAACCATAGCCGACGGGGCAAGCAGCCCCGCTGAGCCAGCCCCTTCAACCCCCAACGCGTTCCTCAAGTCCAGCCTCAGCCGCGGCGAAAACGCGCGTCTCAAGCCTGGCCGCGACGCAAGGCCCGCTCCTGATGAATAGGACGGGCTAATTGTCTGCCCAATCTGGGAGGTGTTTCGAGCGCCACCGGACGCTCAGTTTGACCGCGCACGCTGCCAGATACCCCTTTCCCCCCGGCGAGCCTCGTGTCGAAATGCCATTAAGTTCTCGGCGAGGGCCGCATCTTGGTTGCGCTTGGTCGTGCCGGGCGCGGCCGCCGCACCGAGATCGACTATGCTGGACCCGGGCTTTTCGGAGCCGAGTCCGAGCGAGCGCTGCAGCGCAACGAATGCCTCGTCCGCGGTCGTTACCAAGCAGAAGAGAGCTGCCTCGGTCTTGCGGTGGTGAGGGACATCGCCGAATCGAATCGATGGCGCCTCGACTCCCGTTCGGGCCACCGGATAGGCGCCAGCATCCGCCCTCACCTGTCGGCACGCTGGCGCAAAAAAGATCGCCGAGGGGGGGCGCAGGCTCGCCCGTTCCAGATGTCTATCGCCGCGAGCTTCGTCTCGAAGTCGTGCTATCGGGCTCGGTCAGCGTTTGACAGTGGCAGGAATGGTGGGCGGGAGCGAAGAACCTCGTATTCCTCGGGCGTGCCGCAGAAGAGGATACGGTCGGAGGCCACCAGAACATAGCGGATATCGAGGCCGCGGCTGATCGCGATGTTGTAAAGCGGCGCGACATAGCGCTCGCCGCCTTGCAACTGGGCTGGATCAACAAATTCGGCCTCAGCGTAAAGCGACAGAAACAGCGCTGCAGAGCGAAAGTGATATAGTCCATCCGAACATAGGTTCGAGATCCGGCGCTTTTCGGCGACTTCCAGGACTTTTCCGCCGTCGGTGTCCGCCGAGCGCACAAAGGACCACGCCTCACCCTCGCCGGTGAAGACCTCGATGTAGCCATCGACACCGGCGCCATCAACGAGTGCCGGGTGCTGAAAGCCCGGGCGAAACGTATCGATATTGAACACTGTCAGTGGCTCGTTGCCTGATACCCCTCCCCGGCGCAGGCCGGCAGCAACGGTTTCGGCTTGGCCCGCAGTCGCAGCATCAAGGGCGACGACTTCAACATTGTGCTGCGGGACCCCGAGCATGGCACACTCGCTCCGAACGAATTCCGGCGTACCGGGCGTGTTGCGACACACAAAAAGAAAACGTTCGGTCGCGAAGTAGTGCGAAAAACTCCCGAGGGCGTGTGCGAAAACAGTGTGGCCGTGCAGCAGGAGCCGGTACTTGGGCAGTGCATAGCCGGCGCGCGCGAAGCGGCTGCTTTCGCCAGCCATGGGGAGCACGATCATTCCCCGACACCGAGCCGTGCTGCCAGGCTCAGACCGGCCGCGAGGAGCTTCAACTGCAAAGGGGGACGGTCGGCGTGCAACGGTAGCATCGAAAGGAACATGAGGGCGCTCAGCGGCAAGATTTCCGCCTCATCCGGGCCGAGATCGTTGCGGCATAGTTCCAGGAAGCGGGCGGCGAGGTGACTGTCCCCGGGCCGCGCGGCGACATCGAAGCGCCAGACGTACACATCATCGCGCTCGAGTGTCGCCGCGCCCAGCACAATGCGATCGTAGTGGCCGATGACGGAGTGGGCCAGCTTGGCAACGTCGTAGCGCCGATCCCCGAATGAAGTGATGGTGCCATCATCGAGCCTGCCGCGCGGATCGACGCAGAGAACTCGACGTTTTCTCGCATCGAAGAACAGGTTTCCGTAGTGATAGTCCCCATGCCAGAAGCGGATGTCTTCCGGCCGCGTTGGCCGCACCATGCCGATGAGGCGATCGGCGACCGAAAGAAGCGGCGGGAAGCGCCGGCCATTAAGGGTGACTGCAAAATCGCCCCCCACCCCAGTTATGTACCGCTCGACCCTCGATCGGGTCTTGCACTGGACCATGGACCGGAGGAAAGCGCCGGCGAACGCCAGCCATGAGTATGGGCTGGACGGGGCCGGACGAATTTTGTGAAACGCGCATAGCAGTTCGTGGGCAGCGTCCATGATAGTCTCCCAATCGCTATCCGGAAGCCGCCCGAAGGCCGAAAGCTCACCAAGGGTGGGCAGATCGAGAAACTCCAACTGGTAGCCTGAGCGGCGATCGGTAAGGTCGCGACCGTGGTACGAAGCAACGAATGGCTGCAACGGGCTTGGCAAAGTCTCGTACCAAGTTGCCTCGGCGGCCATCTTGGCAGCGTCGTCCGAGCTCTTGACGAGAAGCCCACCCTTTCGGGACAGGAAATTGAAGGCCCTCGTAACAAGACGTTCCGACTTCGCGTCCACATAGGAAGCAAGCGTGCCGATAGTCACGCTACTCTTGGCAAGGACGGCGCGCATCGGCCGTTTTTCGTCATATGCGTTGAAGGCTTCGGACAAATCGCCGGTACGGAGGGCCTCAGCGAACACCGCCCCGTCGGCGAGATGGAAGTGGCCGCAGACAGCCAGTGCTGTTGCGCCGGCGGCTGAGGAAGAAAAGCGCTCTCCCGGGACCCCGGCAGGCTCGAACCTCAGGGAAGAGGCGGGACCCGCTGCGACGGCAACGCCACCTTCGGTGAGCGCGATGCCGTTGGGGTACGCGGCTAGGGTGCCACCGAGCAGGACCTGGAGAGGCCCCTTCGGAGCGCAGCGCCGTAGCGCATCAGCGAGGCTCTGACCCACCGAAAGGGAGGCAGGCTGCGCGAGAAACTGAACGCCGTCCAATTGAAACTCCTGCTGCTCTCGTGCTGACAGCTGGAACTCTTCAGGAATCGTGACTACGCAGGGCCATGCCGGGGCCACCCGACGCTGGGCGTGCAGGAAACGTTCCGAGCCGAAGGGCAGAAAGCCGATCGGCAGCCTCCCATAGTGGGTCTCGATGCCGCCACCGGCCCACTGCGTTGATAGGATCAGGAGCACTGCAACGCCTCGCATGTCTGCTCCGCATTTCAAAGCAGGCGCGGCGACGATCAGCAACTGACTCGTGATGGGAACAATCCCCCTTGTGCCGTCGCACCGGGCGTGGCCCATAGCAGGCACGGTCGCACCTGGTGTATTCGCTGATGTTTCGCGGGATCCGGACAGTTATGCGGTGGTTCGCGCCAACTGCCGCGAAGTGGCTGCCGCAGCGGGTGCGGCGGTCTCTGGTGGCAGCGCTGTTTGCCGCCGGCGAACCCTGGCTCTGGCAGTCGCCTTCTTATCAGCGATGGCGCAGGCGACGCTTCGCGGGTCGCGGTACCGTGTCGGGCATTACGCCGATCGGCCCTGACGAGCTGCAATTGGCGCTCGCTCGACTGGCGTTCCCAAGCGTCGCTACTCCACTCCTCACCATCCTCATCACAACTTTCGGGAACCTGCGGCAAACGACGGGGTGCCTGCTGTCGATTGCCAGCAATCCGCCCTCTGTCGACTTCGAGATCATCGTGCTCGACGACGGGTCGGGCCGGCCGGAAATGGCGGCGCTGGCAGGGATTGCCGGCCTTCGCTATGTGGCCAGACCCGAGAACCAGGGCTACCTGCGAACCGTGAACGCCGGCAGCCAACTCGCGAAAGGGCAATTCCTTTGGCTCCTGAACGACGACACAGTGGTGACCCGGGGGGCCGCAGACGAACTGCTGGCGACACTCAGGGACGTTGATTCCTGTGCCATGGCCGGGTCGCGCCTGCTCAACCTCGATGGGACGGTGCAGGAGGCGGGCGGCATCGTGTGGAGCGACGGCACGGCCACCCTGATCGGCAGCGGAACCGATTTCTGCGACGTCACCACCCGGTATAGGCACGAGGTGGACTACTGCTCGGGCGCCTCGCTGATGCTACGCACCGCCGACTTCCTCGCCCTCGGCGGCTTCGACGAGAGGTTCGCGCCCGCCTACTACGAGGACACCGACCTCGCCTTCACTCTGCGCGACAGGGGTGGGCGCGTGCTGTTCGTTCCCGGTTCGGTCGTCTTCCACATTGGCGGGGGGTCGTATGGCGCGTCGTCGCGGCAGCTGCTGGAAGTCAACCGCAGCCGGTTTGTGGACAAGTGGCGGACCGTCCTCGAGACGAAGCACTTCCAAGCTGGGCACCGGACGTTCCTTGCACACGACCATGCTGCACAGAGGCATTCTGTACTGCTGGTGGCGCAGCCGACGGGCACCGATGAACTGGCAGCCTCGGTCGAGGCGCTCCTCATCGAGCTGTTCAACAGCGAGGTCGCGGTCAAGCTTTGGCTCGATGGGGCATTCAGCAGCGACCTTGTCGAGAACCTAGGCGGGCGCGGCGTCGAACTGGTATCCGCCAACCGGGACAGGCGCCTCGATCGCTGGCTCGGGCAACATGGGCGCGCCTTAAGTCGTATCCTGGTCGTCGGCGAGGTGAGCCGCTCAACTGCCAGGGCACTACAGCGTCACGCCGCCGGCAAGGTCTTGCGGCTTTCATCGACAGAGGCGGACCTTCCTGGCCTCGGGCTGACACCCATTGGCGCGCTGGCGGGGCGACCGTCCGAGGGCGGGCTACCGCCGCCCTAGGCTCATTGTGTGTCGCAGGCGCCGCTTCATCCGTTGGCCCAAGGTCGGCGGCAGGTTCAAGTGGCGATAGGAGGCATGCTTGTAGGTCGCACGGAGGTAGCGATTATGGCGCATCCATGAATCGACCCGGCGTTCGAAGCCGGCCTGCACGTAGTCCGGATACCGCGCCGACGCGGGATGCTCGTGGCTATAAACATGGCCACGAAAGTCCGCCACGCGAACGAGGAAGCACTGGTCGGAAAAGCCGGGACCGATGAAAAAGTCTTCAGTTTCCTCTAGCGATTCCGCGCGCGCCTCGTCGGTGTTCCCGTTCCAAAGCAGGTTCGCCACCTTGATGCGGGGATTGGACTCCATCAGGCGCAAGGCGGATGGGATCCAGTTGTGAGTCGTCATCGGCAGGCAGTCGCTCATGAAGTAGAGCAGGTACTCGCATCGGGTGGTGTGAAGCCCGACAAGCTCGGCAATCGAGTAGCCGCGGGCGTCGGCCAGATCGTCATTCGAGAGGCCCGCTTCGGCAATGGCGGCCGCCGCGTGCTGCTCGACAACCACGCGGGATGTCAGCAGCCCGGACGCGATGGCCGCATCGGCCAGTCGAAACGCCCCCGCATAGCTTGCCAGCTCGTTGATCAGTGCCGTCCGCTCGGCGAACGGGTAGGCGTTGCACTCGACCAGTTGCCGCAGCCTGTCGGCGCCCAGCACCAGCCGCCAGTCGCGTCGCCAGCAATTGGTCTGGATCGCCACACTCATGCGCTACGCCTTGCCGAACAGGCGCATGAGCGACGATCGCGTGCGGCGGATCAGGCCCTTGAGCGGCTCAGGGAGTCCAAGGTAAAGCCGGCGCAATCGCCCCTCGGCGCGACCGCGCCGGCGTTCTGCCGCAGGGTAGTGCTGCGCGGCAATCGGTAGGGAGAAAGCAGCTCCGAGCTCGGCAACGCGACCGGTGCGCTCCCAATGGATCAGTCCGCGCATGATGCGGTCCCACGCCAGCACCGTGGCCAACGCAGTGGAGAGTTCGCCGTCGCGCCCAGCGTCATGACGCTGCGCGAACGCGGCGTAGGCCTGGCCGACATAGTCGGAGAAGTCGAAGGAAGCCGGATCAGGGTCGTAGCTATCCGTAATCGCGTACCGCAGTTGGCGTTCGACGAAGCTTTGAAGGTCAGGGTAGTTCCGGTGGTGGATGTGGACGCAGGGCGACTTGAGCACCATCAGACGTCCGCCAACGACCTCCGGGGGGTGGTGGTGCCCATCACGCCAGCGGACGAATCCCTTTCGAAACAGCCTAATCTGCTGGTCCGGGTAGAATAGACCGCCCTGCACGACCTGCCCCGCAATACTGTTGTAACGCGGCAAGGCAAAGGCATCGTAGGCGCCGCCGTGCTTTTCGACCAGTTCCACGAGCATTTCGGGCGCATCGGCGCTGAGGTGCTCGTCGGAATCGAGCACCAGCGTCCACTCGGAGGCCAGCTCCGCGAGATAGTCGTTGCGAATGGCATCGACAGCGAAGGTCGGCGCGATGCTGATGACGCGACAGCCAGCCGCCTGGCAAAGCTCGACGGTGCCATCGGAACTCTGCATGTCCA